>JBBDMD010000001.1:0-7334 GCA_040878515.1 Balneolaceae bacterium
GATACCAGGGAATTCTGGCAAAGGTCTGAAGATCGCAATCGTGCTACTGCTCAGTTATATGATGCACTGGGATTAGCGGAATATGAAGCAATTGAAGGTTTTGTCAGGTATCATTTTTAATGGATTACGAATCGTTGATCAAGCCTATAAAATGCTTTCAGTCCTTTTCCCTCCTTCTAATAGTGAGGTTTACTGAGTGTTCTTTGCCATCCAAAATAATTTTTATTGCGGCCTCATTACTATCAAATTCAATAGTTTTGTTATCCACATTTCCTTCAAGCCTTCCACTTTCCAATTTATCCGGGTTTTCAACTGATATAATGTAAATTGTACCTTCAAGATCCGGTTTATACCGAATTTTAAATCCTGTCCATGAATGTGAAATGGAAGGGTTGATAATTATTTTATCATCTTGAAGTGTAAATCCCAAAATCGATTCAATCGCTACTCTGTACATCCATCCGGCTGAACCAGTATACCACGTCCAGCCTGCCTGGCCTGTGAGCGGAGATTCACCATATACATCAGCAGCTACCACATAGGGTTCGGCTTTATATACAGATACATCATCCAAAGTTAGTGCATGATTAATTGGATTTATCATGTTAAAGTATTGAACAGCCTTATCACCTAATCCGGCTTTAGCAAATGCTTTGACTGTCCAAAGTGCGGCATGAGTATATTGCCCCCCATTTTCCCGCACACCCGGTATATATCCCTTAATATAACCGGGATTCTTTTCAGTTTTATCAAATGGCGGAGTCAGTAGCCGTATGATACCGTCTTTTTCTGAAATCAGGTTCTTTTCAATTTCTTTCAAAACCTGCAATCCTCTTTCTTTTGTGGCAACACCTGAAATAACCGACCAAGCCTGTGAAATACCATCAATCCTGCACTCATCATTTATTGAAGAGCCCAATGGAGAACCGTCATCATAATAGGCTCTTAAATACCAATTACCATCCCAACCTTTATCATTGAGTTGTTTTTTCAAATTCCCGGCAATACTATTGTACCGATCGGCTCTGTCAAAATCCCCCCTGTTTCTACAAATCTCCTGAAATGAAGTTAAAATTGAATAGATAAAAAATCCAAGCCAAACGCTTTCGCCTTCTCCGTTTTCTCCTACTCTGTTCATACCATCATTCCAGTCTCCGGCTCCCATCAACGGAAGCCCATGCCTGCCAAACTTCAGCGAAATATCTATTGCCTTACAGCAATGTTCATAAATACTGCCTTTTTTAGCATCAATTGTTGGCTCGAGATAAGCTTCCTGCTCCCCGGGTTCCAACTCTCTTGCTTTGATATAAGAAACGTTTTCTTCCAATATGGAAAGATCGCCTGTTGCACTCAGATAGAAATTAGTTACATATGGCAACCATAGACGGTCATCTGAAATTCTGGACCGGATTCCCCTTCCTGTAGGTGGATGCCACCAGTGTAAAACATCCCCCTCCCTGAATTGCTTTTCTGCATGTAACAAAATTTGATTTCTGGCCATGGATGGATCAACATATGTAACGGCCATTGCATCCTGCAATTGATCCCTAAATCCATAGGCTCCGCCGGCCTGATAAAAAGCAGTTCTTGACCACATCCTGCTGGATATATTCTGATACATCAACCAACCATTAACAATTATATCTAAGGAGGGCTCCGGTGTCTCTACCTCAATTCTGGATAACCTTTTCTTCCACGACTTTTTTACTCTCTCAAATTCCTGTTCAACTTCAACAACGGATGAATACAATTGAATGAGCTTGTTTGCACTTAATTTATCATCAGTTTCTCCAATTAAGAAAATGATCTCTTTTTCTTCACCCGGCATCAGTTCAATCTTTGCCTGGAATGCTGTACAAAGATCACCACTGCCTATTATTTCATTATCCAGAGCATCTGTGAATCCAATTGCTTTTGGATTTTCAAGGCTTCGATTTCTCCCAATAAAATTTTCTCTGTTATTGGTATACGAATACTCAATAACTTTACCTGACGGTATCAACGAATTAAAAACTACTCTGCCGGAAAATTCATTATTGTAATGATTTTGAGAGAAAATGGTCTGACTATCTTCTGATAATTCATTCAATATGTAGCGAACTGAAGCTTCCCGCTTTACACCCAGAACCAGATCATTATAACTGAATATGGAAATGTAACGCTTTTTATCACCACTGTTTTTTATCTTCAGTTTTGAAATTTTTACTGGGTCATCTTCAGGTACAAATTGCAATAACTCCTGTTTCAGGTTTTGAGAATCATGTGAATATTTAGTGTATCCAAACCCATGTACTACCCGGTATGATCCTGCTCCGGGAGTTGGTCCCGGTGTGGGTGACCAAAATTCCCCTGATATTTCATCTCTCAGATATAAAGCTTCAGAATGCGGGTCTCTCACGGGATCATTCGACCATTGTGTTAATTTATTTTCCCTGCTGTTCTCACTCCAGGTATATCCCGCCCCTTTCTCTGTGGCGATAAATCCAACATTTCTGTTTGATATTATATTCACCCATGGGGCTGGTGGCAATTCAGGGAGTCCATTCTTACTGTCTGGATGGATAATAATATGATATTCGCCTCCATCTTTTGTAAAACCACCAAACCCATTGAACATAATTAAATCATTTTCATTCCCCGCAGCCTTGGCATTGGTGTACTCTTGACCGGAATATGGGTTTACAGGTATGTAATCCTGATCAAAGATGCCAGAGTCCCAGGATTTTGTTTCCGTACCCTCCATTTGATCATTAAATTTGGGTAAACTACCGTTAAATACAGTATTTGCAACGGTAAGGATCAGAATCATATCTTCTTCAGGTATTCTTTCACTTCGTAGTAAAAACACCCCGCCTTTAACATTAAACCTCTGAGCTTCCAATGATGACTCAACAGCCTGAATAATCGATTCCTGAACTTCATCCGCATAACTTGGCGGATGCTCATTAAGGATCAGGAGCTCAACTTCAAGTCCTTTTAATCTCCAAAAAGCATGTGCTTTCAACAGGGTTTCAACTTTTTTTAATTGTTCAATCTTATCCATTTTGAAAACAAGAAGAGGCAGATCACCTGAAATTCCGTAAGCCCATAAACTTTTCTGTTTTTTCCTGTTTTTTTTCAATACAGAAATATCAGCTCTGTATTTTGAATTCGGATATATTAAATATGAAGCCAATTTCTGAAAATAATGGGCCTGTTTTGAAGTAATTCCCAAGTGTCCCAATTCAACTGCGCTGTAAACTTCACCAAGATCAAAAGCACGATAAGCTGCATTGGGATTATCATACATATCCGCAAGTCTCTCGGTTTCAATTAATGAATCTGCCCATCCCAGCCCAAATACCATTTGTATTTTTTCGCCTGGTTTAATGGTGATTTTTTTTCTAAGACTCATGATAGGGTCTGATACATTCCCTAATGAACCACTTAATTTTTGTTTATTGCATATAACTTCAGGATTACTCAAGGAACGCCCTCTGCCTATAAACTTTGAACGTTCAGTTTCAAATTGAAGAGTTTCATCTATATTATCAGAGTTATAACCGGCAAAGCTGTGAATAAGCCATTTCTCATTTTCCCCTTCACTTCTAGGCCGCCTTTTTGCAATAAGTGAATGGAATTGCGGTAAATAATCTGTTTGCACAAAAAGTTTTGAAAATGCCGGATGCGAATTATGATCATCCAGTCGATTTAAAACTACCTCTGCATAACTTGTTATTTCCAGTGTTCTACTCACATTTGAATAGTTTGTAATATTAAGCTTCCTCAGTTCTATAGGATGATCTGGTGATACAGAAACTTCTGTAGTTGTCTCAATCCATTCATCAACTCTTGAAGTGACAATTTTACCATTATGAAACCACGTATCGTATCTGTCAGGTTTTCGTTTCACCGGCTGATGAGTTGCAGACCAAAATTTACCCGATTCCAGATCTTTGATATAGAAAAATAACCCCAGAGGATCAGTAGTTGTATCCGGAACCCATGCAGTGAGAGCCTCATCTTTATACCGTGAACACCCTGTTCCGGTATGTGACACAAATACAGAATAGGAACCATTTGACAACAGTTGTGTTCTTGGCGGTACAGCATCTATTTCATTCATACCGTTGTGTTCAACAACATAATCAACTTTTTCCTGCTCTCCCGGTTCAAGCTCAATTTCAAGTGGATGAGGTTCTTTTATTGGAACACCTCTCGGTACTCTTTCCTGAAACAGTAAGTCACACCCTTTAATTTGTGGATCAGAGTAGAAATAATCATGAACAGGCCAGCCATTCAATATATTATCCAAAGCCAACAGGCTCATCCCATGATGATGAGCCATGTAAGTTTTAACAACTTTAAAAGATTCTGATTCCTTTAATCTTGAAGGGGTAAAATCGATGGCGTCATAAAAACCAAGTAGTCCCAAACCACCGATATTTTCAATTTTTTTTAAATTTTTAATTGCTGAACCGGGATCCACCATTAACGAAAGTATTGAAGCATAGGGTGCAATTACATACTCTTCAGCCAACCCCCTTTTTAATCCCAATCCCGGTACTCCAAAGGCCCGATATTGATAGTGCATGTCAATATTTAAATAATAGTATGCGCTTTCTGAAGCACCCCATGGATGTCCTCTCCTGGCTCCATAAATCTGGTGCCATTTAACAACACTGTCATAAGTGTGGCTCAAAAGTGTATTTGGGTAAGAATGCATAAATAAGAGTGGCATCAAATATTCAAACATGGTTCCACCCCATGAAAGAAGGATTTCATTCTTCTCCAGGCTTGTTAACCGGCGGCTAAGTCTAAACCAATGCTCAGATGGTATATCACCTTTTGCAATTGCAATATAAGAAGCAATTCTGGCTTCACTTGCTAACAGATCATAAGTCCCGAGGTCAGGCTGTAATTTATCAACATCAAAACCAATATGAAACAATCCTCTCTTTTTTATATAGAGAAAAGTAAAATCCATCTCACTTACAAGTTTTTCACAGATTTCGATAATTTCCCTGACCTGTCTACTCCATTTATTTAAAATATCAGAGCTGAATTCACTATTTAATTCTGATTTGTCAAATAATGAAATCAAGCTTTGATCACCAATCATACTATTTAGATCGATCATTAATCGATATTCTGTAATAGCTTTCTCTGTTAATTTCAATGGAGTTTCCAGCCAAAATAGAAGATCAGCAAGCCGGTTATCACCCAGTTCATTTCGAAATTTCATCAAATCGATAGCACTTAAATCACGTGCATCTTCCTTAATAATTTTTAAAAGTTTAAGACATTCAACACTCTGAATTGGACAGGTTAAGTCCAGATTTTTTTTGATTTTATTTAAAAAATAATTGATTCTTTCAATCATATCGGCTGATAGAATCTCTTGCAATTCATTTTCCTGAAAGATCAATTCTAATGTGCTTACTGTATCTTTAAGCCCTCTCCAGAGATTCTTATTAATTATGTTTTTTTTGATCTCTTTATTTATAGCCTCTTTTATCGTTATCAAGCCGGCAGCCAGGTTTCCGGAATCAACAGTTGAAATATATTTCGGTTGAAGTATACCCCCAACTTTAGTGTCGTACCAATTATAGAAATGACCCCGATAACGTTCCAGAAGTTCCAGAGATTTAAGCGTTCTTTCACTCCTGTCGAGAAGTTCCCCAAATGTAATATAACCCATATTATAGGCAGTTTGATTAGCCACAAGTGCCAGCCCTATATTTGTTGGGGATGTTCTGGCTACAGGTTCGAGGTGAGGATCTTCCTGGAAATTATCCGGTGGAAGCCAGGATTGATTTTCATTTACAAATCTCTCAAAATAGAACCAGGTACGTCTGGCATATGTTCGAAGCTTTAACTCATCATCATCCGTAAATAATTTTTTTGATATACTCATCGGCCGGCTTAAAAACCATGCGTAAACTGGCGATGCAGCCCAAAGAAATGCAAATGGCAAAGCGATCCAGGAATGTTGGATATCCAAAACCAGGTATAAGAAAATACATGCGAGACCTAAAAATATCGGAATCAACATTAAACGCACATAAGATGCAAACGAATTAGGTGATTGGTTTTCAGTTTGTGAAGCTGTAGTCCACTCTAAGAGACCTTTTTGGGATACTTTGATACGCCAAAGTGTTCGGATTATAGCATCAATATTAATAACGGCCTGATGGGGTAAGAATATAATGGTTGAAATTGCCTGTACTGTATTTATTCTTAAATTGGATTTTATCTTATCAAAATAGAGAAACCACTTTACCCGGGCCGGCCGGTTTACAATATCTGTTGACAAGCTGATATAGATTGGGAAAGCAAGAATACCAAGCGCAGCTGTTGTCCAGATTAGAGCTGAACCCGGCAACCAAAACCAGCCAGTAATAAAAAACAGGGTGAGAAATAGTGGATTTGCTGAACGCCTGAGATTATCAAATATCTTCCATTTCGACAGGCTGTTTATGGGATTATGAACAGATCCATTTGCAGTTGGAACTTTTGTAAACAGCCATGCAGCTATTTGCCAGTCTCCCCGGATCCATCTGTGATTTCTTTTGCTGTAGCTATGGTATGTACTCGGATAATCATCAAATAGCTCAACATCTGTTACCAGTCCTGTTCGCAAATACGTGCTTTCAATTAAATCATGAGAGAGAATTCTGTTTTCCGGAAAACGGTTTTCCATTACCATATGAAAAGCCTGAACATCGTAAATTCCTTTCCCTGTAAAAACAGCTTCCCCAGTTAAATCCTGGTAGATATCTGAAACAGCTGTTGAATATGGATCAAGACCAACATTTCCTGAAAAAATAAACGAAAACCATGTTTTTCTTACCGAATCAGGTGGGATAGAAATACGCGGCTGAATAATAGAATAGCCTTTTGTAATCAGTTTTTTATCCGGGTTATACCAGGCACGGTTCAGAGGATGTGCAATCGTTCGAACCAGATCAACCGCACTGTCTGGAGACAGTCTCGTGTCAGAATCAAGTGTAATTACAAAACGAATGGGTTTAATACTTGCTGACTCTATAAAGTCACCAAGAATCGTAGTATAGGATGTTACTGAAGACGAGTCGGAAATTAACTTGTTAAACTCTTCCAGTTTTCCACGCTTACGCTCCCATCCCATCCAACATTCTTCACTCTCATTCCATAATCTTTCACGATGTAAGAGATAAAATTTATCTCCAAATTTTGAACTGTATTTCCTGTTAAATTCTGATAAAGTTCGTTCTGCTTCATCTAAAATTTGTTGATCACCCTCTATTTCTTTTTGTTTCGCGTCTGTAAAATCGGATAAGATTGCAAATTGTAAACTTGGATCTGAATTAGCG
>JBBDMD010000001.1:7434-9455 GCA_040878515.1 Balneolaceae bacterium
CGCGTCTGTAAAATCGGATAAGATTGCAAATTGTAAACTTGGATCTGAATTAGCGAGCGACCTGATTTCAAGTGCTTCAAACTGTCGGCGTACATCTTCGGGTGAAGAAAATAAAGTTGGAACTACTACAAGAGTGCGGGACTCGTCAGGGATCCCATTCTCATAATTCATCTTTGGTAGGATCCCCGGCGGTAAAAGAAAAGCAAAAAATCTGTTGATCGAGCTTACTGAAAGGTCCAAAGCAGGAAATAGTGCAATAATGAGTACAATGGTTGAGATTACAGGTGGTTCCCCGATAGCATCAGTAACCACCCATAATATTGCCAGAAAAAATATTGTAACAATCCAAACCCCCAGTAAATAATATCTTTCATTATTTTTTAACATCCTGATGAATCGATCACTGATTGATTTTGAGTAACCGATTTCATTTTCTATTTCAACCTGACCTTCTTCCTTTAAATAGTAACCGACATGTTTTTTAAGTATCGATCGATCAGTTAATATATTTGACGTATCAATATTATTAGAAGGTTTATATTCTTCACATAACTGTAAAATCTTTTCGGCAACCTCAACTTCGGAATAATTTGAATACCGACTCAGCTTTTCGATTCCCCGGCGGTAGCTGTCTCTCGTCTGAAAGTCCATATCTGAATAGTATCCGAAAGGATCCAATCTGAGTATTTGTTCAATAATGGAACAATCTTCTGCAAAATCGGACCAGTCTGTCTCTGAAATTTCTCTTAAAGAAATGACTGCATTTTGAATACTTACCTGCAACTTTGATTGCTTCTGAGCATCAATCCTTAGAGCTTCCTCAATAGTCATATCAAATTGGTTGAACTTATACTGCAACCATCTTTTCTGTTCATCCTGCAGTAATCCGGCATTTTGTAACTGATTTGTAAGCTCAGTTAAAAGCAGTTGATCTTTTACATTTTTTCTTTTGTTTAACCAATTACTCAGTTCATGATTGATTAAACCGGGCTCTCTCATATCTCTTTCAGAAAAAGTATTAATCAGATTTTTAATATCAGTCTTAATGTGTTTTCGCTGAAGTACTCTTTCAGATCGTTCAGACAAGGAGAGAATAAGGACAAATCGTAACATTATTGGTATCGCCCATATTTCACCAATCATCAACGGTTCTTCTTCCTGATAGCTTTTTACATAATTGGTGAGTGTTTCAATATCAATCAGGTTATCCGTATGAGTAAACATATTTAATACCAGCTCAAATACACGGGGCAAAGTCTGGTGTTCGCCATTATCAAGCAGCGGAATATTCCTCTGATATTCAATTGGGAAATCTTGCTCTATCTGAACAATCTGTTCCTGAATTATATAGTAGTTGTCAATTAACCATTCGGCTGCCGGAGAGATATCACGATCTTTTTTTGCCGTTAATGCCAGTATACTATAAGCCTCATTTAGAATATCTTTAGCCTTTGTAAGCTTTACTCTAACCGGTGAAGATTTGATTTTAGTGATGCTTGCTGATTGAGCATTAGCCAGATTTTTTGCACTCTCTCGCAAAAAACTCTGATTAAAGGAGACCTTCATTTCTTCTCTCATATTCCTGATGTAATTTCATGGCATTAATTACAGATAAACAATCTGAAAAAGATTAAATAAAGAGATGCAGCTTTTGGGAATCCCCTGTCAGGTAAAAAAGTGATTTCACTACAATAAATTTAACTCTCTTGCAATTACCCTAAAGTTTCACAAAACTGATTACTTTATCAGTTACATAATAAGCATTATTTGAAGCTTTAAAAATATGCAAGAATGTAGACTGGGCAAAGGATTGTTATGTTTGGTTATACAGAGGAGCCTGGCAGGAATGGGATGAAATTGAAATGGCCGTTCCGCTCAGTCCGCTTGAGCTCACACGAAAACGCAGAGTTATCTTTAAGCACCAATCACAAAAAAAACGTCCCCTTTTCCCGGGTTCCGATACCAAGGAATTCTGGCAAAGGTCTGAAGATCGCAATCGTGCTACTGCTCAGTATATGATG
>JBBDMD010000002.1:0-1663 GCA_040878515.1 Balneolaceae bacterium
TAATGAGCTTGCCATAGAAAGCAATGCAGGAAACAGGGCGGTTTTGTTTGGTGTATAGTCTGATCTCTGATTGGAGATTAACGATCTGTGATTTGGGATTTACTTTCCTTTAAAAATCGCTGATCTGCAATCTCCAATCTCAGATCATTTAATCGGTTTCTTCCTGATCAGGGAATCTTTAATCTTCTTTCAGCAGCTTCTTTTTCCTCTCATCGGCAAATTCCTCCATCTTGGATTTTAAGACAATTTCAATCTCTTTCCGTTCATCTTCGGGAATAGAGGTTGAGAATTCAGCCAAACGCTCCCCGTGTTTAGGATCTTCATGAATAAATTCAAGTTTCAGGACCGACTCACTTTGCCATTTCCAGGAGATTATATCTATCCAGCGAATAGACCTGTCCAGAAGTATCACGCTTTTAGACCGGAATTCGGGAACAACTTTCAGTGTCCAGTTGAACAGGCCGAAACAGATCAGCGACAGCCCTGAAGTGAGCCTTATACCTGTTACCGGTTCATTGGTCAGTATAGCCATTCTGTAAACACCATAAATGATGAGAATCATAGCCAGGAAATTGGGGGCGTGATCAATCCAAAAGGAGCGATGCTGATAGAGTATCCGGCCCGCCTTAGTGCGGTAGTTGTAGAGGCGGTATGCATACCCGATAAAGAACCCGGCAATTACAGAGTAAAGGGTCATCATAAACGGAGCGGCCACCGATTGCGGGAAAAAACCCAGAACATAGGCAACCATCAACATGGTGAAAATCATCAGTACAATAAGTGCACCATTCAAAACATTTGACCGGTTTAGCCTGTCTAAAGTAAACCAGGATTGAGTGCCGATATAGCTTCCTGCAAAAAAAACGAGTGCTAAAAAGAGAGTTAATATCCACATATATAGAACGTATCTTATAAAAAGCCATGTTAAAGAGGTAGAGATCAAACTGCAACCGATAACATAAGAATGGAAGAAAAATATAAAGCCGTATCTGTCGACGTTAGTAATTCCGAACAAATTCTGGAAATTGGCTGGGCCGATGGCCATAAATCCAGGTTTTCTCTTTTTGGTTTGAGGAAAAACTGTCCCTGTGTGGTTTGCAGGGGCGGTCATGAACAGATGGGACGTTTTGAGCCTGAATTGTTCAGGATAAAACCAACACGTGAATATAAAATCCTGGAGGCCGAAGCAGTGGGAAACCACGCGCTTAAAATCAGCTGGGATGACGGACACAACTCAGGAATGTACAGATGGGATCTGTTACGACATATGGATGAAGCCGTTTCAAAACTGGAAGATGAAGATTCATAGTATAAACCAGTCCCCAATAAAAATTGGATAGAAACCTGTTACGTTCTGTTTGAATCAAATTCTTCCTTGGCTTCCATCAATTTCAGGACCCTCACCATCGTTCTTCTTTTTTCTACTATATCTCTTGCATAAAAAACCGTGGATGCAATGACAAGCCCCCAGTTCAAAAAGCCAAGGATCAGGTTTGCCCAGCCTCCGTCGTTGCCAAACTGAATAAAGTGATAAAAACTAATGACTGAAAAAACGATGATGATGAGGATTGCAACAAATGTAAAAATTTTAGTCTTTCGCAGCGAAACATTTGCCAGTTTTTTATACTCACCGTTTTTCAGAAGCTGTCTTTCTTCGTAGAGA
>JBBDMD010000003.1:0-9338 GCA_040878515.1 Balneolaceae bacterium
GGCAAAGGGTTTACATCCGTTTTTGCAGCTCAGGGTTCAGTTCATGCTACTTCTTAAACATGGTTGACAACACAAAGAACACATTCTCTTTGCGCTCCAGGAGCCGGCGCTTAAAATAAGGGAACCACATCGTGCCATAGGGCACATAAATCCGGGTATTATATCCTGATGCCGACAACTCCTGCATCGTGTCTTCACGCAAGCCATATAGCATCTGGAATTCAAATCTCGCTTTCCCGATGCTGTTTTCTGCGGTATAGGTTTTTACCCAGCTTACGAGTTCATCATCATGTGTAGCAATCCGGGGAAACGTTGTTTTTTCAATCAGGATTTTCGCATACTCTTTAAACGCCTCCCGAATTGCCGGCATATCCTGTAAAGCAATCTTTTCTGGTTCGCTGTATGCTCCTTTACATAAGCGAACATCAGCGCCAAGTTCGGCCAGTTCAACAATATCTTTTTTGGTTCGATGTAAATATGCCTGAATCACAATTCCCACATGTTTTCCATATTCGCGAAATGCATCCTTAAACAAATCTATAGTTGCCTGCGTGTAATCGGACCCTTCCATGTCTATCCGGATAAATGAGTCGAATTTCTTTGCCTCATCAAGCAGTAAAAATAAATTCTTTTTACAGTATTCCGGATCAATATCCAGCCCGAGCATGGTCAGTTTAATCGAGATGGTACTTTTCAGGCCGGCCCGCTTGATATTATTCAGAAGCTGAATATAAATATCCATGGTTTCATCAGCCGTGGTTTTTTGTTTTACATTCTCTCCAAGAAGATCGAGTGTCACTTTAATTCCATTCTCATTCAGGGATCGGATGATGGGAATAGTTTCATCAAAAGATTCACCGGCTACAAAACGCCTGGCAAGTATAAAGGGAAGTTTCATAATGAATAGGTTATAATAGAAATCGGGCTAAAAATAGTGAACTCCCAACTGATATCCATAAACAGAAAATATTGTCTGATCATTTAATATCCTTTCCGAAACATCTTTTCAATCAATCCCGTAATGTAGCATAGTTTAGCTGATCTATCCGGAAAAAACCGGGTTCTGATCAATATTTGATGAATCAAATTCTGAAACCATGATTGAAAAAATATACACTTCCGTTACTGCACTTCTGATAATGTTACTGTGCATGTTCAGTTCCGTTTTTGCACAATCTCCCGATGACGCTTACCGTATCGAAACTTTTAGTGTTGATGATCTCCCTACTGTTCAGATTGAAACGTCCGGCGGCAGCATAAAGACGATAGGCCATGCAGAAAACAATGTGCGCGTTGAGATGTACGTACGGCGAAGTAACCGCTACTATTCTCCATCTGATACCGACCTGGAAGATTTTGAGATCGACATCAGTCAATCCGGAAATACGGTAACGGCTTCCGCAGAGAGAGAAAACTCCGGTATTGGAGGTTGGTTTAATAACAATCGTAACTTCAGCATATCCTTTGTCGTTTATACACCATCCGAATCTATTGTAAATGGCGGTACGAGCGGCGGCAGTGTATCTGCTGAAAATATTACGCATACACTGCATCTTCGCACCAGCGGCGGAAGTGTGAAAGCCGACAGGGTAAGCGGAGAGGTATCTTTGCGAACATCTGGCGGCAGTATTTCTCTGACCGACAGCGATGGCACCATCGATGCACGCACCAGCGGCGGGTCGATAAATCTGGACCGGACTTATGGCAACATTAATGTCAGAACGTCCGGTGGCGGTATCCGCGTAACAGATTCGGGGGGTAACTTGTCAGCAAGGACAAGTGGTGGAAGTATCAGGGCCGATCTCGGTGAAGTAACGGGTGATCTTGATTTACGTACCAGTGGCGGAAGTATCCGTATTCATGTTCCTGGCAACACAGGGTATGATCTGAATCTGCGGGGTAACCGTGTGAATGTAGACCTGGTTAATTTTACCGGATCTTCAGAGCGAAATTCCATCGAAGGATCCATGAATGGAGGCGGTTATAAAATTACGGCCCGAACCTCAGGCGGATCTGTGAATGTGGATTTTATTTAAAATAATTCATTTTAGGAGTAGTCTGTCTTTTTACTTTGAGTCTAAGATTGAGTTAATTTCTTGCTATCGAAAAAAACAAACGCCTGTACAGCAAGGAGGTTACCTATGGATCAAAGCGAGAACAACGGGGACGAAGAGTTCAAACCTAGAGGAGCTATCGCATTTTTTGTGGCATTAATGATCTTTTTCATTATTACGTGGTTTGCCCTTTATTTTGAACTTTTAGGGAGGGTATAAGAAATGGATAAATCAGAAAAATTGGCATTCACGTTAAGCGGTATGTTGCTTATACTCTTTTTTGGGGCAATTATGTACGCATCATTCGCAAGAAATATCGAGGTTCCAACCTGTATTACAGATATGGATCCGTTTGTGTCCGACACACTTTTTCAAACAGGGCCTGATACCTATGAGCTACAGATGGTAGCACGTATGTGGGCATTTCAACCCGGTACTGTAACATTGCCTGTCGGTTCAACAGTTGATCTTTATGTTACCTCACAGGATATCATTCATGGTTTTAAGGTTGAAAGAAAAAATGTAAACCTGATGGCCGTACCCGGTGCAATTAACTATATCCAGGTAACTTTTAATGAACCGGGCGAATACTTCTTTGCCTGCCATGAGTTTTGCGGTGCTGCACATCATACAATGGCGGGGCGGTTTATCATCGAAGAAAGGGATAACGAACCGGTTGCTGAGGGAGGATCACTGTAATGAAAGACTACTCATTCCAATTTTCCAAATCTTCAAAAAACCTGAATTCGGTTCTGCTCATCATTCCCATGATTCTCCTTTTTATCGGAGTTTATGGTGGTTTGATGCAGACGCTGTTCCGGGCGGGTATTATTCAGAGCGATCCATTTGTAGGTGGCGACTATTATAAAGGGCTGACATTTCACGGTGTGTTAAATGCCATTGTTTTCACAACTTTTTTTGCGGTGGCAATGGGAAATGCACTGATTCCATACTCCTTAAAAAAGCAGCTGAACAGTAAAATAGCCTGGGCATCCGGAATTTTGATGCTTGTGGGTTCCGTGATGGCTGCTATTGTGATCCTGATTGGTGAAGCCACAGTGCTCTACACCTTTTATCCACCGCTTAAAGCTCATCCACTTTTTTATGTAGGGCTCACGCTACTGGTGGTTGGTTCCTGGCTGGCCTCCTATAACTGGGTACCGATGTACCTGGAGTGGCGAAAAGAGAATAAAGGAGAAAAAACGCCGCTTGCCGTAGTCGGAATGTTTACTACATTCATTGTCTGGTTTATCGCTTCACTGTCGGTAGCCGTCGAAATTCTGTTTATGCTGCTTCCATGGTCGCTTGGGCTGGTAGACGAAATAAATGTGATGCTGGCTCGAACACTTTTCTGGTTTTTTGGCCACCCATTGGTTTATTTCTGGCTGTTGCCTGCATACGTCATGTATTATGTATTTCTGCCCAAAATTTCGGGCGGAAAACTCTATTCAGACATGGCCGGACGTCTTGTTTTTATGATGTTTATCCTGTTTTCAATTCCAGTGGGTACCCATCATCAGTATATGGATCCGGCCATCGGTTCCCAGTGGAAACTGCTTCATGGGATATTTACCTTTGCAGTGGCATTACCGAGTTTAATTACGGCTTTTACAATTGCAGCATCACTGGAATATGCAGGAAGAAAAAATGGCGGGACCGGCTTGTTCGGATGGATGTGGAAACTCCCCTATTTTGATAAAGAAAAATGGTTTTTCCCTTACCTGATTACAGGGCTCATTATCTTTGCATTTGGAGGTATTGGTGGAATTATAAATGCTTCATACCAGATGAATACGGTTGTTCACAATACAGCGTGGATACCCGGCCATTTTCATTTAACAGTTGCGGGCCCTGTATTACTGGCATTTTTGGGCGGCAGTTTGTACATGATTGGGCAATTTATGGGCAAGAAAATCCGCTTTAAAGGATTGGCGATGATCATGCCTTATGTGTACACCATAGGCTTGTTCATTATGTCGTATGGATTAAAGATCGGCGGATTAAAAGGAATGCCCCGGCGAACCAATACGGGTGCGTCTTATGCAAACCCCGACAGTATCCTTTTCCAGGCCGACTGGGTTCCATATATCGAAATGAGTGTTATAGGCGGCGTGATCATGTTTATAGGGATTGTGATCTTTATGGTATCCTTTTTCGGGACAATTTTTTCCAGAAGTGAAACCACTGAAGAAGGCGCCACAGTTACATTTCCGATATCGGAATCCCTGCACGATGAACCTGCAACACTATTGAGAAACTTTAAACCTTATATTATCGTTGCTATTATCTTGATAACTCTTTCATATATACCTGTTATTTATGATGTAATGAGATCGACATACTCGGAATCATTGCCCTATTCACCTAACAGTCCTGTTCCTGAAAGACAAATTGAACCTTAATCTATGTTTCGATGGAGTATTTATTTAAAATGGATGTTGTCACTTCTGCTGATGGTATTGATCATCTCAGGTTGTGGCCGGCTGAGTATCAAGGATTCATTTACGGCAGATGAAAAGTATGAACTTGTTGACCAGGACAGTTCCCGGATTACTTTCCCCGATAATTATCAGGGTGACATTCTATTAGTAGGATATGTATATACCCATTGTCCGGATATATGCCCTGTTATTACGTACAATATGAGGGATGTGAAACGCTCTTTGGGGAACCCGGAGAATTTTACCCTGATAAGCATCAGTTTCGATCCGGACCGTGACACTCCGGATATCCTGTACAACTATGCTGAAAGCTACAGGATTGACCAGGAAAACTGGCGGTTTTTAACAGGAAATCCTTCAGAAGTAGACCGGTTGTTGAATAAACTGGAGGTGTCCACTTTAAAAAGCCCCACACGCTTCAATGATAATGACACCCCAGTCTATTTTATAGATCATACCGACCGGGTTACATTAATAGACAGGGAAGGCAACATCAGGGCACACTATCACGGCAGTGAACTGGATCCTGAACAAGTGGCCGAAGATATTAATTACCTGTTAACTAGTGATAAAAAATCGTAGTTTATGAATGTATATGAATCAGGATTTGTTACTTTTTTACTTAATAATCACAGTTTAATTTATCAGATATAAAACCATGAAAACTCTATTAACAAACGCACTTTTACTTATCACGCTTTTAGCTTTTACCGCATGTGGTGGTGGAGAAACAGCAGAACAGGAACAAACAACCGAAGAAACCACAGATGACGGTGTAAGAACGATTGATATTATCGGAATCGATGATATGAAATTTGTTGTCTCTGAAGGTGGCGAAGGGTTGGTTACAGGTGGCCAGGCGGGCCAGAATATCCTTCTTGAAGCCATTGAAGCATCCCCGGGTGAAGAGATCAGAATTCGTCTTACAACGGTAAGTAATCTTCCAGCTACCGCAATGTCTCATAATTTTTCTCTGCTCGATCTGGGCACAGATCCTGATGCTTTTGTCAGTGCATCTATTACGGCCCGTGAGAATGAATATATTTCTCCTGAATTTGAAGACCAGGTGATTGCACATACTGCAATGATTGGAGGTGGAGAAACAGATACGATTACTTTTACAGTACCTGAAGAAACAGGCGAATACGATTATGTCTGCAGTTTCCCGGGACACTTCCAGGGCGGTATGTATGGAAAACTAATTGTTCAATAATACATTCAGTGAATATTTAAATTAAAAAAGCCCGCATTTGGGAATGCGGGCTTTTTTTGATAACTGTTTTGATTTAGTTATCCCTTAATTATTCATCATAACTTCATCCACTACGTGAACCAGGCCGTTAGAGGCAGGAATATCTCCTTCTGCAATACTTACTTCAAGAGCAGGTTCAGCTTCTTCTGCCGAAACTTCTCCCTGAAACAGATGCCCTATCACTACATTTTGCATACGCTCCGGATTAGATCTGATTTCATCAAGTTCACTTCCCAGTTCTTCAAATGCATCGTCGGTAGGGGCAATAAGGGTATAAGGCCCCGGTTGGGAAATTACATTAGTTAGTTCGGTCTCTTCAAGCATTTCAGCCAGTATTGTATGGTCTTCACTTGAAGCAACAACATCAACTACCGTTCCGTCCTGAGCATTTGCCGGCTGCAGTGCAGCTATAAAGAGCAAGGCCCGATGATCTGTTCAGAGTTTCATTTAAAGCAATTGGAAAACAAGTGAACTCCTTTGAGGAAATCCGTATATTAAAGGTTTTACTCATTGTATAGCACGAACTATTTTCTATGTCTTCAACAGATACTATTTCAAAACCGGATCATATCATAAAAGAGGCTGAAAAACGCCGCACTTTTGCGATCATTTCGCACCCCGATGCCGGTAAAACAACCCTTACAGAAAAGTTGCTTCTTTATGGAGGAGCTATACATGAGGCGGGTTCCATCCGACAGCGTAAAGCGGCACGTTATGCGGCCTCCGATTGGATGGCAATCGAAAAAGAGAGGGGGATTTCAGTGACTTCATCTGTTCTTCGATTTGAACAGGATGGAATTAAATACAATTTGCTTGATACCCCCGGCCATAAGGATTTTTCTGAAGACACACTGCGAACACTTGTTGCCGCCGACAGCGGCCTAATGGTGATTGATGTTGCCAAAGGAGTTGAGGAGCAAACTGAAAAGCTATTTGAAGTCTGTAAATTACGCCAGGTTCCTGTCATCACATTTGTGAATAAGTGCGATCGTCCCGGGATGGATCCGCTGGAAGTTCTGAGCAATATTGAAAACCGTCTCGGGATTGAAGCAGTACCGGCCAACTGGCCGGTTGGTTACGGGCAGAAATTCCAGGGTATTTATGATTTGATAGGGAAAGAGATGCACCTTTATGAAAAAAGTAAACACGGTGCCAAAAAAGCGGAAACCAATATATATTCGCTCAGCGAAGGCCTGAAACGGTCATCATTATCAGATGCCGAAAAGGAGCAGCTTGAAGAAGAAATCCTGCTGATTGAAGATATGTTTGCTGAAATGGACAGGGATGGGTTTAAAAAGGGTTCAGTATCTCCGGTGTTTTTCGGATCTGCCCTGAACAACTTCGGGCTGGATGTATTTCTCAAATACTTCCGGAACCTGGCACCCTCACCTCAGCCTTATTCCGATTCAGAGGGAAATTCCTGGCCGCTTGATGAACCATTCAGCGGGTTTATTTTCAAACTGCAGGCAAATATGAATCCTGATCACCGCGACTGCGCTGCTTTTGTACGGATTACCTCCGGCCAGTTTAAACGAGGGCTTGAAGCAACCCATGCCGCAACCGGCAAGAAGGTTCGGATGTCTACACCTCATACATTGATGGGAGATGAAAGACATATAATGGAAGAAGCATTTCCGGGGGATATTGTTTCCCTGTTCAGTCCGGGTTATTTCAGGATAGGGTCCACGCTTCATACAGATAAACCGGTTAGTTTTAATGTAATACCGCTGTTTACCCCGGAACATTTTATGAAGGTATCAACCAAAGATCCGTTTAAAAGGAAACAGCTTCGGGAAGGACTGAAACAACTTTCTGAAGAGGGGGTTGTTCATGTATTTGAAGTACCCAATGGTGTTGGAAATGAGCTGCTGCTGGGTACAGTGGGAGTACTGCAGTTTGATGTTGTGGAACACCGGATGCAGGCAGAGTATGGAGTAGAGCTGCAGCAGCAGCCTGTGAATTACCATGCCGCACGCTGGCTCCCTAATAACAGCGATTCGATAATTGAAAAACTGGAGAGCAACTACTCCACACATATCACGCGTGATATGGAGGGCAATCCTATTGTTCTCTTTGAAAGTGCATACGCCCTGAATCAGGCAGAAGAGAAAGTAGGAGCAGACAATCTGTTTAAATACAAACAAGATTAACCGGTACTTTTCACCTCAAAACAGATGCCATAACTAATTATATACTTCAATTAGTATTTGGCTCTAATTATTTACCACCTGCTGCCTGCAGATCAGCGATACACTGTTCGTCAAGTTCAGGAATATTCCCTCCAAATACATTGGCAAAGAAATCGGTAGTTCGTACAGAGAAATACATCAGGCAGCTGTCTACATCACAATGCCTGCCGTTCTCTGTATCCTGATGGTTATCCTGCATATCTGCACCGTTATTTACCAATCCAATAATGTGGCCAAACTCATGGCGTATAACGATGGTTTCTATATCTTCACGGCTTACCTGTCCCACTCCACCGCTTGCTCCCTCTATGGTTTCTCCAAAGAGGGCCATTGATGTGTTGAAATGGGCAATACCTAATACATTTGCCTGGGCAAACTCACTATCCACAAAAATGAAATAGGCTGTTAATATTCCTTCTTCGGAAAACTCGTCGCGATGCTGCCGCTCCAGGTCCCTGATTTCATTGGCTGTATATTCAGACTGGCCCACGGCCGGGATCTCAGTAGGATTTAATATAGTAATGGATGTTTTATTTAATCTCTCTTCCAGAAACTGCTGCAAATTATCAAGAGCTTCCTGTGTGGGTGCATAACCCTGCATGTAATCAATTTCAATAACCAATTCTTCAAAAGAATCCGATGTCAAAAAATCAGTGGTTGATTCCCCCGGATTAATTTCATGATCATAGGTGAACACTTCTTCTTGTTCTGTTTCTGAGTCAGAAACAGAGTTATCTGAGCATGATAGGGTTAGCAGTAAAATTGAAAAGATAGTTATCAACAGGTATCGAAATTTCATATAGTTTATATTTTATTAAATTGTATAGATTCAATTATAGTCCAAATTAAAGCCTCTGTTCCATCCTGATTATATTTAAAGGACAGTTTATAATAGACCGCCTGTTTACAGGTCTGAAATCAAGCCAAAAATGAAAAAACTTAACATTGTTAAAGCAAACTTGTCAAATCTTTCTCACGCAGAAGCTATCCTACATATTACTAACAGGTATGCCAATGATCCCATGGGGATGAACCGGCCACTTCACGATGAGGTGAAGAGTAATTTGATTGAAGAAATGAAAGCTTTTTCGGGAACCTGCTGTTTTATAGCCTTTGTGGATGATCAACCGGCCGGGGTTGCAAATTGTTTTTATGGGTTTTCCACTTTTAATGCAGCCAGGCTGCTCAACATTCATGATCTTGCAGTGAACCCTGCATTCAGAAGTAAAGGCATTGGGGAAGCATTGATCAGTGCAGTTGAAAAGGAAGCATCAGAGAATAATTGCTGCAAAGTAACCCTCGAAGTAAGAGAAGATAATCGCGCCCGGAATTTATATGAAAGGGCCGGGTTTGAATACGGAGAGCCGAGGATGTTTTTTATGAGTAAATCAGTTTCCTGAAT
>JBBDMD010000004.1:0-6548 GCA_040878515.1 Balneolaceae bacterium
CAGTAAAGTTCATAACTCTTTGAGTTTCAATGTCAGCCCGGAGGGCAAAAAAGGTCTAACGACTTTTTTGGGTTAAATCCCATAATGAGCTGGGCACTAAAGGCTGGACAATCAAGTTCTGGCCCTGGCGTATTGTTCACACAGAAGTTTTTTGATACCAAGCCGGAAGCGATCCAGCGGGAAAAGCAGTTGAAGTCGGCGGCAGGACGCCGATGGATCCGTAAAGAAATATTGGGGCAGTAGCTCGTTGGACAAAGGTATCCACATAGTGGTCGCTGCTATTGTGCCAGATGGCTTGAAGAAGACAAATGGCACAATGCAGTTAGCTGCGAGATGGATTTTTTGAGCCATATGGCACTAACTTTGGGGGAATCTTACCCCCGCCACTACCTGAAAGGGGTTAAGGCCTGTTAATTCAGTTCTTTAACAATTTTTTTATTTTGCCGTGGTGTAACTAAGGTGAAACAAAGTCGCTGTTTTCTCTCTCTTATAGTGGTAATAAGGAATTATAAGAGCAATAGAACAGAGCTTATAAACCTTCATATATATCTTTTCTGTGGCCGATAAGAATAACCAATATCAGTAGCTGTTCATCTCTGATTTGATAGACAATACGATAGTCATTTATCCGGATGCGCCAAAGGTTATCATTTCCCTTTAGTTTTTTACATCCATCTGGTCGGGGGTTATCTGAAAGTTGGTCAATGGCTTGAATGAGGTTGGCTTTATAAGGATTGGGTATCTTTTTCAGGGCTTTTTGAGCTTTGCGTTCAATTTGCAGGTTCCAGCTCATTATTCCCCGGCAAGTTCACGTTTCGCCTGCTCCCACGGAATAAATTCGCTTTGAGGGTCGGAAAGAATTCGCTTTGCTTCTGAAATATCCTTCTCATCTTCAATGGCTTGAATTGCCTCAAGGTCTTGAATAGATACAACGGCGGCAATAGCTTTCCCTTTTCTGGTTACAACAATTCGCCGCCCGCCGAATCCGGTTTCATTCAGAATTTCTGAAAAGCTGCTTCTTGCTTTTGCGCTATTTATAGTTTTTACATCCATATGTAATTGGTTTAGTTATTTACATGTACTAAATGTACATATTGTACGCACAACATTAAAGTATATTGCGGCTGTTTTAGCCTGGATTATTCACCAAGAAATTTGGCGGTGGGCAAGGCGTTCCGGAAATGGTGGTAGAAACGTACTTAAGTACGTTGAGTACACCATTTCCGGGACAACGCAGCACACAGTTAAATTTCGCAGAGTAGCCCAGACGAAAATTGAGTTTAATAACATGAATGACTGTAAATTACTGTTATATTTATATTTAAAATATTTTTCCTAAAATTTGTGAATAATTCAGGTTAAAAACGTTATGCGATTAGTATGTTATCGGTTTTTGGTCTCAGTTTTTTTTAAATACAGATTCAACACATAATCCAGTTATTATGGCTCACCCGGCCCAGGAAGAAACCATTCATTTAGTAAAAGAAATTTTCAGAACATACCTGAAAGAGAGAAATCAGCGTCAAACCCCGGAACGATTTATGGTCCTTGAAGAGATCTATCGTTCTGAAGGTCATTTTGATGCGGACGATATCTTTTTCAACATGAAAAATGCGGGGACCCGGGTGTCGCGTGCTACGGTTTACAACACACTCGATCTTCTCATTGAGTGTGGTTTGGTTCAGCGTCAGCAGTTTGGCAAAAATCAGTACTATTATGAGCGTTCTTATGCCTACCAGCAGCACGATCATATGATCTGCAAAGAGTGCGGAGTTGTTATCGAATTTTGTGATCCGAGAATTCTGGAGATCCAAAAACTGATGGAAAAGATCCATAATTTCCATATCGAAGGGCACTCACTGCATCTGATCGGAACCTGCAGAGATAAAGAGGCCTGCCAGAAAAGACAGAAAAGCGGAAATAAGATTAAATCTCTTTCGGAGCAGGATTAATCAATCATACACTGTTGTATTTTTGATGAACTTCCGGGCTGCCCAGCGGCTTCCCCACCATCCCATTACTACCGACAAAAGAATGACTCCCCCGATCAGGTAATACCAACGGTCAAATGGCCAGGAGAGGACCCCAAGCTGTGGTGCAATCACAGGTACGATTAATTCGAAGATCATCAAAATCACTATAGAGGCCATGCCTCCGGCAATCAGCCCCTGCAATATGCCCTCCACAAGAAACGGCCTTCGTATAAAACCATTCGTGGCTCCAACCAGCTTCATTGCACGAATCAAATCCCTCTTGGCATAAATGGTTAACCGGATTGTATTAAAAACGAGAATCATGGAAACAAACAGTATGAACAGTCCTATTGTCGCGCCAATCAATGCCAACAGCTCGGTCCGGGATTCAAGCAGCTGAAGGAGTGCCTGGTTAAATCGAACTTCATCAACACCCCGATATTGGGATATTTCGGTTACCAGAGAATCTATCTCATTTATTTCAGCTCCATCGGATATCGTTAATCTGAATGATGCGGGAAGAAAATTTATCTCGGCAAGCGATTCCGCACCCATTCCAAAATCTTCCTGAAAAATCCTGGAGGCACTGTCTCTGGAGATGTATGATAATCCCGCAACCTGAGGTGAATTTTCCAGCTTTACTTCAATTTCACGCGTGGTTTGAGAGTCAATATTGTCCAGAAACACTTCCACTTCCACCTGCTGCCTTAAAAGCTGAGATATTTCATAAGCATTAAATCCTATTCTTGCCAGTACACCTATCAATAAAACCGCTACAAAAAGAGAAAAAATGGATGTAAAAGCGGCCAGTTTGGCTCTTCCCAGTCCTGCAAACCCTTCCTTAACTACGTATGATACGCTCATTCTTCTTTTCTAATTGGTAAATAATACTCTGATTCCCAGTGTAAAACGCCGCTCGGGCATAGGATATCCAGTAGATTCAAAGTAGCCTGCCTGACCAACACGGTCAAGTATATTTTCCCATTTTATGACTATCATAAACCATCGGATTCTTGCGGATATGTCGGCATCCAGTCTGTAGTATGAGGGATTAATATACTCATTTGTTCCATGCTGCCATCGGTTTAACTGCGGATAATATTCCGCTGTTCTGAAGGCAAATGGGGAGAAAACTCCAGACAGGCCAGCTTTTACAAATGTAGCCCGGTCAAACAGATAATTTTTCCAGTACATATGACTTTTAATCCAAACCCTGTTTCCCGAATTATTTAAAAGCACATTAATTGAATCGGGGCTGGAGGAACTGAATTGCTTGTATGTACCCGAGACTTCTGCTTCAATCACTTTGGAATTAAACCCGATCCAGCCGGTTGAACTAATCTGTGTATATGGATCAATGCTCCTGAGGCTACCGGCAGAACGATTTGCAAATATCGCATTTTCGGTTTCCCGTATATCTCCACGCGCACCTACAGAAAAGTATTTTCCAAGGTTTACCTGCAGCATCCCGCCTGCTGTAACAGACTCCTCGTTCTCTGTCTCACTACTCCCCGCAAACTCATTTGATTGCCAGTATCGTGACTGTATATCAGGAGCTCCGGATTTCAGGCCTGCAAAAACCGACATTGTTGCCCCATTAAAGGGCCGTACCTCAAGTTTACCGGAAAATTCTGTTGATTGCCGGGTATCATCCCAGGCTGCAATATTTACAAAACCGCTTAGTGAACTCCATCCCGTTAAAGGCTGGTGCAAATCTAAATCTCCTTTCAGGCCCATCCACTGATCATTCGAAATATTTCTGTTTTCCTGTTCATTCAGTAAAAACCCTCTTCCTGTTACTCTTAGAGTACCGCTGCCCAGTTTAATATATTGCCGCGCATACATCTCAACATTTCGCATGGATGTTGCCAGTGTATCTGCGGTATAGCTCAGGTCCCATTTAGTTTTCTGGTAGTGCAAGCCAAACTCTGTGGAAACATTACTGCTGTCATTTCTCCGGTGATGAGCCTGCAGATAAATATCATTGCTCGACTGATTTGAATTAGCAGAACTTTGATTTGGGATTTCCACAAATGGGTTAAATATGAAAAATTGCGGATTATCCCCGGGAATTGAGTACCCAAAAGACTCCTGCAGATCCATTACGTTGTTAATATATCCTGCTTTTAAGAGCCAGCGATCCGTGAGCTGATGATACGCTTTTAAAACAATTTGCCGGCCTTCAACACCACTCCGGCTGTATCCCCCTCCGTCCCTCCGGTCCCAGAAAGAGAGCTCAAAATTGGTTTTTTGAGTGAAATTTTGTGTAAAACTAAATTCAAGGCTGCGGTAGTTATATTTGCTTTCATCAAAGTTAAGGTAGGTTCTGGGCTCCACCAGATAGTGATCCCTCAACCGTACTTCAGAGCGGTAGGAGGATCCGTAATCGGACTCAGCAAACCGTTTAATTTTATGAATGGGCAAACGGTTCCAGTTTACGGAATTTGTGAGTGGATCGTTCATGTCCAGCCCTTCCATTTCCAGGTTCAGATGCCTGCTTTCATAAGTATGATAACTAAGGCCGTCTAATCGTCCAACAGTACCCATTCGGGCAGTTATTGCACCTTTCCGGTCATGAAACCGGTCAAACAGGTTCAACAGGTTTACCCATCGCATAGTACTGTCGGTCTCACCCACCGTCATACTTTTGGGGTATGAGTATTTCCAGACTTTTACAGTGTCCAGCGGAATCTCTTCTTCCTGTTCCTGCTCCCTGTTTTCCCATGAATTTTCGGAATCCAGGCTATCAGGCACAGCTGGCGGAATAGTATCCTGAACAGCCGCTTCAGGAATTGTATCCGGACGCACGGTTTCCGGCGGTATGGTATCCTGAACAGACACCGCAAAAAAAGCCCATATGGTGAGTAAAAATATCAAATTCTGTGCGGCTGAAGATTATATGGAAACGAATTCTTATTCAGCAGATATCTTCTCACCGTATCCAAAACAACCAAAACCGTTCGTTGTTTATTTATCAGCCGGTTCTTAGTAAACACGGTATGCAGTGCAAAATGATCCCCATTTATCCAAAATCCCATCCAAACAGTACCAACAGGTTTGGCTTTTGTACCGCCCCCAGGTCCGGCAATTCCGGTTGTTGAAACCCCGATATTCGTTGAATATTTCAATGCCACGCCTTTGGCCATTTGAAGTGCCACCTCTTTACTCACGGCTCCAACACTATTCAGATCAGCCTCTTTTACCCCCAATTCCTGTATTTTTAAACGATTTGAATAAGTTACAATCCCTCCTTCCACGTAATCACTGCTTCCGGCTACATCTGTTAACATACTGCTCAGCAAACCGCCCGTACAGCTTTCTGCAGATGCAATCGTCCAATTTTTGTCTCTCAATAAATCACCCGTTACTTCAGCCAGGCTCACCTCCTTTCCAGTACCAAACAGTGCGTCACCGGATCTCTCTCTGATTACATTTCTGAGTACCACCAGTTTTTTATTCGCATCAAATTCTGATTTTCCGCTTGCGCTAATACGGATTGTTACACCACCCGCATTTGGCAAATAAGCAATTCCCACACCAGTGTTTACATATTCTGATAAATCTCCGATCTGATCACTCAGGGTACTTTCGGGCACACCCGCTGTTTTGAAATATTCGGTTTGCCACACTTCCTGTCCCGAGAAATTCTCTGCAACTTTTTGCTGAACCTTTTCTTCCATTAAATTTTTCATTTCGTGAGGCACACCCGGAAGTACGGCAAGATAACGCCCCTTATGCTCAAACCACATACCGGGTGCCGTTCCCTGGCTGTTAAATAAAACCTCACAGTTATCCGGTACCTGTGCCTGTTCAGCATTTACTTTGTTAAACAGAAAACCCCGCTTTTCAAAAATCGCTTGTACATGTTTTAAGACTTTACTGTTTTCAATTAGTTGGGAACCAAAAAAATCTGCCAGTGCTTTTTTGGTAATATCGTCATGTGTAGGGCCAAGTCCGCCGGTAATAATGGTTAAATCGGCGGTTTCGATAGATTTCCGGGCACAACTGCTGATCAATGTATATGAATCAGGAATGGTAAATATCTGCTCAACATAGAATCCCCATTCAGTGAGCATACTGCCAATCAGGGAGGCATTGGTATTTACAGTATCACCGATTAACAGTTCATTTCCGATCGAAATAATGTGCGCTTTTTTCATACGGTCGGAAAATAGGACTTTACGGAACATCGATGAAATTTTGAGAAGGCTTTCTTTTCCTGTAAAATGCAATGAATTATCATATCAATTGTTCTGACAGAGTTTTACCTTTTAACGTGGAAAAATTACCAAACATACTCAGTGCTTTCAGAATGCTGATGGCACCTGTCTTTTTGTTTCTCTTTATCCAGGATGACATTCTGTTAAGATTTATAAGTCTTGTAGTTTTTGCTTTAGCCGCAGTTACTGACTATCTGGACGGATACTATGCCAGAATTTATAAAGTTGAAAGTGATTTCGGTGTATTTCTTGATCCGCTTGCCGACAAGTTCCTTACATTTGCCGGGTTTATATGTCTTCCGCTGCTCGATCCCGCTCAGTTTCCATGGTGGGCCGTAATTGTGATTATGATACG
>JBBDMD010000004.1:6648-9275 GCA_040878515.1 Balneolaceae bacterium
ACGGTTTACTCCGGAATTGAATATTTCTATGTAAACAGCGACCTGCTGAGTAAGAAATCGGAACATGGCCATACCTGAGCGTTTTGTGTCGTTTAAAATATACCTTGGAACACTGTTGGGTACCGGATTCATGCCTAAAGCTCCCGGAACGTGGGCAAGTCTTTTCTGGCTGCCCGTAATTTATATTGTGGCATATTTTCTGCCTGTTTACGGCCTCATTGCATTGCTCACAGGTACCATTTTATGCTCTTTCTGGAGCTCAAAAGCATGTTCAGAGAGATTCGGGGATGATCCCCCGGAGTTTGTAATGGACGAATGCGCCGGACAGACTGTGGTTTTCTTAACCACATCCTTTCATTTTTCGTTAACAGCAGATCTTTGGATCATTTTGGCAGGATTTCTTTTGTTTCGCATATTCGATATTCTTAAGCCATTGGGCATAGATGGCTTGCAGAAATTACCCGGAAAATTTGGTATATTGTTTGATGACCTTTTAGCAGGTTTATACACATTAGGCTCTCTTGAACTCATCAAATTGATACAAGGAAATTATTTTTAATAAAATCTTCACAAACACTTAACGAAGATTTCAAAGCAGAACCTGTTTTTAATTTGGTATATAAGTACACTTAAAAAACTATTTTTGATTGACAGACGGAATGAACAATAATTATGACTGAGACTACGAATAAAAATACGATCATTGATCAGGATTTTGCGAGAGAACTGGCCAGATCCCTGTTAGAAATCAATGCGGTAATATTACGTCCAAATAATCCATTTACATGGTCATCCGGATGGAATTCACCCATTTATTGTGATAACCGCCTTACACTTCGCTATCCAGAAATACGAGAGAAAATCGCCGAAAAATTTACCGGACATATCAAAGAACATTTGCCCGATATTGATGTTATCACGGGTACTGCAACCGCCGGTATTCCGCACGCTGCCTGGGTGGCTCATAATCTTCACAAACCGCTAGCCTATGTTCGTGCAAAAGCCAAAGCCTATGGGCTGGGAAACCAGATTGAGGGCGGGGTGGACAAAGGGCAATCTACTCTTGTGATTGAAGACTTGATTTCAACCGGAGGCTCTGCCATGTCGGTGGTGGATGCACTCAAATTTATCGGGGCAGATGTAAAAGCAATTCTCTGCATCTTCACCTACGGTTTCGACAAGGCAGAAAAGCAGTTCCTGGAGATCGGAATTCCAGTTTATACGCTTACCAATTACGAAGTGTTAATTGAAGTTGCCCTTGAAATCGGCACCATTAAGAAAACTGATTTGGATCTTTTGAATCAATGGAGGAAAAACCCGGAAGAATGGCCAAATTAAATCCTACCGAACTACTTCGGTTTGCGGCTGCAACTACAGCTATGACGCTTTCTACAAGCCGGAAATTGATCAGAAATTTCAACTATTACAAAACTTCCGATCCAACAACGATAACAAAATCGGAACTTTTGAGTCTTTATAAACGTATCAGATTAGATCTGTTTAGTCTGCAGAATTTACTGATGAACTGTAATGAAAACACAACACCCTATATAGTATCTCTTTCGGGACAGATTTTTGACCAGTTTGAAGAACTGCACAGAAAACTGCTCTTCTTCGATCCGGATCTGCTTGTTGAGATCATCCCGGTTATTGACGAGCAGCGAAAATTCTGGGTACATCGAACAGATATCGAATTTTACAATCAAAACCTTCTTTCACGCATTGAAAACGGAGTGGCCGGGCCTATACAGAAGCTGGAAAAACGATTAGAACAACTCCCCGATTCAGCAACACTCTAACATCTACAGATCTATTTAAAATTATGAATACTAAAGCGCTATTCGCACCTCTTATTCCAATCATACTTCTTACCGGTTGCCTTAATTCTAACGATCCCAATAACGAGATTGTTAATGAAGAAGAATTTCTGTCTGAAAATGCTCAGATGGAAGATATTACGGTTACCGACAGTGGATTACAGTACAGGATTATTGAATCAGTTGAAGGAGAATCACCGGCTTCAGAAAGTGTGGTTTTTGTGGAGTTTGAGGGAAACCTTATATCGGGCGATATTTTCACCAATAGCAACGGCATTGAATATTTTACATTATCTTCAGTGATTCCCGGATTAAGAGAAGGTATACAGTTAATGACCACCGGATCCACATATGAATTTTTCCTCCCCACTGAACTGGGTTATGGCAACAACCCTCCTGCAGGATCAATAATCAGACCGGGTTCCGTACTAATTATTGAAGTTACTCTTGACTCTTTCCTGGAAGATCCGGATCAGTTTTTAGCTGAAAATTCCCAGCTCGAGGATATCACCGTTACTGAAAGTGGTCTTCAATACCGTGTAATTGAAGCCGGGAATGAGACAACTCCCGGTCCAGAGGATCAGGTTCTGGTAAACTATAAAGGTACTTTTACCAATGATTTTGTATTTGATGAATCTCCCGATGGTAGCCCTGCAACTTTCACTGTGAGTGGCGTAATTCCCGGGTTTGCTGAAGGGTTGCAATTGATGGGTGAAGGCGCCAGTTATGAGTTTTTCATACCTTCAGAAATAGGCTATGAATTTGAGGGAATAACTCCACCTCCGGGAATCCCTGCTGGAGCCATTGTCG
>JBBDMD010000005.1:0-1639 GCA_040878515.1 Balneolaceae bacterium
GGCAGTGATAATATTATAGCTCTTTTCACAAGGCACTACAGGGAAAACCCATTGGTTATTAAAGGCCCCGGTGCAGGTGCCAATGTTACGGCAGGGGGGATAATCGCCGATATTTTACGGGTAGCCAATACAAAAGTCTTCACAAATGCCGGCTCATAAAACTGGTCTCTTATGGATTCAATAAAAAAAAATACGGCGTTTGCTCCGGCAACGGTTGCAAATGTTGCATGTGGATTTGATGTTCTGGGGTTTGCCATTCACGGACTTGGGGATGAAGTAACGGCAACGTTAACTCATACCCATAAGGTAGAAATAGCATCCATAACCGGTGATGACGGCAGGCTGCCACTTGAAACAGAAAAAAATACGGCAGGTAAGGCCGTGATGGCCCTGCTCAAAGCCCTGGGTAAAGAGAATACCGTAGGAATTCAGCTGGATATTAAAAAAAATATGCCGCTTGGAAGCGGATTGGGATCCAGTGCTGCCAGTTCTGTAGCGGCAGTTGTCGCGGTAAATCATCTCCTGGATTCACCATTTACAACCAGCGAGCTTCTTCCCTTTACCGTTGAAGGTGAAATTGCCGCCAGCGGAACACCTCATGCGGACAATGTAGCGGCAGCCCTGTATGGCGGGTTCGTTCTGGTAAAAACACACCATCCGCCGGATGTAATCCCGCTTCCAACGCCGGCGAAACTGTACTGTACTCTGATCCATCCGGATATTGAGATTGAAACCAAAAGCAGCCGGCTGATACTGAAAAAGGATGTACCGCTGGCAAAGGCTGTGACCCAATGGGGAAATGTAGGTGCGCTTGTAGCCGCATTGTTTATGGATGATTATGAGCTTATTGGACGCTCACTTCATGATGAAATAATTGAACCGGTCCGGTCGGTACTGATTCCCGGGTTCACCGAGATGAAGCAGGCAGCTATGAAAGCCGGTGCCCTCGGATGCAGTATCTCGGGTTCCGGCCCATCTCTTTTTGCTTTGAGCACTTCGAAGAAAACGGCACAGGAAGTGGGCACAAAAATGGGTGCTGTTTTAAAAAGTATCGGGCTGGATTATAATATGTACCTGTCAAAAATTAATACCGAGGGCGCATCCATCAGAAAGAGTGAATTATGAAGTTTGTGAGTACAAAAGGATTGGCACCGGCTGTTTCATTTATGGAGGCTATGCGTATTGGCCTGGCACCGGATGGCGGTCTCTATATGCCGGAAAGAATTCCAAAACTACCCTCCGGGTTCTGGAATCATCTCACTACAAAATCTTTTCATGAGATAGCAGTGGAGATGGCAGGCCCATACCTGGAGGATGAGCTATCTGCAGATACAATCCAGGCTGTGGTGAAGGATGCGTTTAACTTTCCGGTTCATCTAACAGAGGTGGAAGAGGGTATCTATGTCCTCGAATTATTTCACGGCCCCACGCTGGCTTTTAAGGATTTTGGAGCCCGGTTCATGGCCAGGCTTTTTGCGGAACAGGCAGATAAAGAGGGCAATGAAGTAACGATCTTAGTGGCAACATCGGGGGATACGGGCAGTGCCGTTGCCAATGGGTTTTATAATGTAGCGGGTGTACGCGTTTGCCTGTTGTATCCCAAAGGTAAAGTAAGTCCGCTGCAGGAGAAGCAGATGAC
>JBBDMD010000006.1:0-1607 GCA_040878515.1 Balneolaceae bacterium
AAGAGGCGAAAGGATGAACCCTATAATCCGGAGCACCGGTACTGGCAGGAAGTAAGGCGCGGAAGGTATGTGGAATTTAACCTGATACATGACCGGGGGACACTCTTTGGCCTTAAAACAGATGGCCGGATTGAGTCCATATTAATGAGTCTGCCGCCGCAGGTCCGGTGGGATTACAACTACCAGCCCGTCCCCGGCACACCAGAGGAAAAGCTGATCAGTGTCCTGAAAAATCCCCGCGATTGGGTCTGAATATAGATTCAAAAAGATATCGTTTGGAATCACACCAAAAAAAAGGTCTGTAGCTATTCTTTATTCAAAAACTTCTGAACCCTGGTTTTATGCTCTTTACTTTCCCAAAACCGGCTAAACGGTTCAATCTCATCCATCGGGTTTGTGCGTGCTCCCGATTCTTTGATGTATTTAATAAAGTCCCTGTCGTTCAGTGTGAGGATTTTTTTAAGATCTTCCAGTTTTTCTGAATAATCTTTATCATCAAATACATCCTGAATCAGTCCGGCCTGGAATGCAGTTTCTGCGTCAACTACCTTTTGAGAAGCCAGCCAATAGCGGGCTTTGGAATGGCCAACTATTTTTGACAAACTCTGAATTCCGCCCCATCCTGGCGGCAGATAGAACTTACCCTGTGTAAAGCCGAATTTCGCAGAGGATGCGGCAATCCTGAAATCGAATGAGAGCATCGTTTCCCATCCTCCGCCGTAAGTCACTCCATTTACTGCAGCCAGAGTCCAGCAGGGTAACTGCTCAATTCTTTTCAGGATTGCTATCATCCGCCCCGACATTACTTTTGCTCCCTCTGCATCCGTTATGCCGTGAAATTCACGAAGGTCACCCCCGGAAATGAAACTTTTGCCCGACCCGGTTAAAATAAAAAGCCTGAGTTCCGGATCTTGTTCCAGTTCATCCAGAATCTCCTCCAGTTTTGCCATTATATCAAAATTTATGGCATTTAATGCCTTCGGGCGTTCAATTGCGGCTGTAACAATAAAAGGTTCTTTGATGACGATTATACTCATGAGTCTTTGTCCTCTCTCTGATGAGTCATCGTTTTAGGATTACGAACCGAGCCGATCAGCCACTCCAGATATTCAATATTTCCCTCCTGTTCCGCTACTTTTAATGAGATCACACAGGGTACCTCATATGAATGCAGCTCCTTCACACGTTTCGTTAATAATTCAACCTTGCCATAACCGGTTTTGGCAATTAATATGCACTCTTTCCCTGTTTCAATACTTCCCTTCCAGCGATAAATCGTTTCCATTCCATCAATAATATTTACGCAGGCGGCAAGTTTCTCTTCTACCAGTACCGACCCGATACTTTTGGCTTCTTCCCGGTTTTTGGCTGTGATGTAAACTAAACGAAGATTATAAAACATGACTGATCGGATTATTTTATCTGAAAACTACAAAAAATCAGCTCATCTCATATAATTTATATCGGGAATAAAACAGGTAACTACTGGTTGAAAGAAGAGAGGAAAAGTCTTAATTTGTTAGGCTCTGATTCAAATGTATGTTTGAGTAGTATGCGAGAGTGGCGGAATTGGTAGACGCGCTAGATTTAGGATCTAGTATCTTAAC
>JBBDMD010000007.1:0-1602 GCA_040878515.1 Balneolaceae bacterium
GTCTGCATGTCGGTACAAGCCATGATGAGTGTAGTAGAAATAAATATCAGGGCCAGCAGGGCTATACTGGATCGTTTCGGTATCGGTTTTGTTTTGGTTTGTTGAGTAATCATTGAGATCCTCTTTTTTAGGTTAGATGATTCCTGAGCCATATTTACGGAAAGTTCTTTGTCTATATTTGCCATTGGGATTAGCTCCAGCAGCAGGGAAGCATATTTTTTGCGGGAGATAGTTGTTTCTGTAAGTACAATGTTGTCGCAACGCATTTCCCTGTACTCAATCAATTCACGGCTCAGCCTGTGGATAAACGGGTGAAACCAGAAAAAAGATTCTGTAGCCATAACCAGTAAGTGAGAGAAAAAGTCGTGTTGAGTGATGTGGGTCAATTCATGTCTGATAGCAAGATTAAGCTTTTCTTCATTATTTCTGAGCGTCTCTGGAAGCAGTATTACAGGCTTTCTGAAACCAAACGTAACCGGGATAATTTCAGAGCTCATAAAAGCCACGCAAACGTTTTTCCGGGTGGCCAGAGCCAAACCCAGATTGCTGGAACTCAGTTGTTCAAGATTGGAAATAGGATTGAGTGCACATCGGTTTCTGAGGCTGTTTAGTTGAATGCACTGGGTGATAAATCGTCCGGTATAATACAAAAGGCCGGAAGCAAAGAGTCCGACAACGGCGATATATATGATAGAAATGAAAGAGATTCCGTTCATTTCGTCGATTGGGGTTACACTAATATCAAGGGGTGAGACTACGGAGATGAACACAAGCCCCGAATCAGCAGCAGATATAAATATATCTGATATTTGATGAGCTAAAGCAAGAAAAATTAACCCGGCAGGCAGTGCAAAAATGAGGGCGAGTCGTGTATGATACTGATATTCGGGATGGATATTTTCAGATATCTGCAAACCTAACCAAACTACAAAACTGATAAGAGTCCATATCAAAAGCGGCAGCCAGGTGAGATCTATTAAAAGACGGGCAAAATCAGAAAGTTGTAGTAATATTGTTTCCATTTCTTAATCCTCGAGTTTATCAATCATCTTAATAATTTCACTTCTCTCTTTATCGGTAAGTTTTTCATTTTGAACCAGTGCCTGTACAAGGTCTTTGGGCGAGCCATGAAATACCTTATCGATTAAGCGGTCAACCAATTTATATCTGACTTCATCGGGCTGTATAGCAGCACTGTAAATATAGCTAAGCCCTTCTTTACGATATTTAAGATATTTTTTATCGGCCAGGTTCTTCATTACGGTCATAACCGTGGTATAGGCCACTTTACGTGTCTCAAGAATTTTTTGCTGTACATCAGATACCGAGGCTTCTCCCAGTTCCCACACATGATGGAGAACTTCCATTTCCGTTTCGCCGAGTGGGGTCAGTGCTTTTCTCATAATCAATCAACTATTTAGGTAGTATTAATTAGTTACTAATAAAGTAGTATTAGAATTAAAAGTCAACAATATTTTATAATGAGTGAAAAACATTCAGCTTTTTACTGGATATCGAAATATTGATGGAAACGGTTTTCTGAAAAAAAATATTGAATAAGAAATATGAATTTCGGAACTCATCGGATAGAATTTGAATTCG
>JBBDMD010000008.1:0-3214 GCA_040878515.1 Balneolaceae bacterium
TGGCAATGAATCCCGAGGTTACAGTTCGTTTCAGAGGAGTTATTGAAAAATGTACATATTGTGTTCAGCGTGTAAATTACGCCAAGATCAACAGCAAAATTGAAACCGGCTCCAAAAAACCCGCTGACGGCAGTTTTCAGACAGCATGTCAACAGGCTTGTCCGGCAAATGCAATATCATTTGGCGACCTGACTGATGCCGAAAGTCATGTTTCGCAAGACAAAATGAACGACAGAAGCTATGTAATGCTCGAAGAGATGAATGTACGTCCGCGAACATCCTACATGGCAAAACTCAGAAACAGTAATCCTGAATTGGCTTAATTCAACCAAGATATTTTAATCGCAATTGATTTAACATGAGTAAAACGTACGAATACGTTAAAGAGCCCGCTCTTATAAAGGGGAATCACGACTTTAAAAGTATTACTGCCCTGATTACGGACATTAATATGCGTCCGACGCCAAAAGGCTGGTATATAGCTTTCGGGCTGGCAAATATACTTTTATTTGTCCTGCTTTTTGCCATAGGCTATCTGGTTTGGGAAGGTACAGGAATATGGGGTCTTAATGCTCCCGTTGGCTGGGGATGGGCTATTATAAACTTTGTATGGTGGGTAGGTATCGGCCATGCCGGAACCCTGATCTCCGCTATTTTATTTCTATTCAGACAGGACTGGCGTACTGCCATCAACCGTTTTGCGGAAGCAATGACCATCTTTGCTGTAATGTGTGCCGGTATTTTCCCGGCAATCCACGTGGGTCGAATCTGGGTAATCTATTGGGTATTTCCCATTCCGAACCAAATGGCTATGTGGCCCAACTTTAACAGTCCTCTATTATGGGACGTATTTGCAGTGGGTACATACTTTACGGTTTCCCTTCTTTTCTGGTATGTAGGTCTGGTTCCTGATTTTGCAACCCTGCGCGACCGCATGCAGAGCAAGATTGGAAAAGTGCTATACGGAACGTTTGCACTGGGTTGGAGAGGAAGTAACCGCCACTGGTGGAATTACGAAAAAGCTTATATGATTCTGGCCGGACTTGCCACACCTCTTGTTCTTTCTGTACACACAATTGTATCCTTCGACTTTGCCGTTTCACTGATTCCCGGCTGGCATACTACAATCTTCCCCCCATATTTTGTTGCAGGAGCTGTTTTTTCCGGTTTTGCAATGGTGCTCTCTTTGATGATCATCTGCCGGAAAATTTATGGCCTGGAAGATATTATGACCATCGACCATATGGAAAAAATGAACATCATTCTTATGATTACAGGTACCATGGTCGGATTTGCCTATCTCATGGAATTCTTTATGGCTTGGTACAGCGGCGTGGAGTATGAAAAAGCAATCTTTATTTTACGCGCCGCCGGGCCTTATGCATGGGCCTACTGGATTATGATAAGCTGTAATGTAATCTCCCCACAATTTTTCTGGTCGAAGAATCTGAGGCGTAATGTTACATTTACATTTATAATATCCATCATTGTAAATATTGGAATGTGGTTCGAGCGATTTGTAATTACGGTTACATCCCTTTCCACAGATTTCCTTCCCTCTTCCTGGGGTTATTTTTCACCCACATTCTGGGATATTATTACATATGTGGGCACTTTCGGGCTGTTTTTCACTTTCTTCCTTCTCTTCCTTCGCTTCATGCCGATGGTTGCCGTTGCCGAATTGAAAGGTGTAATGCCTCAGGCCGACCCCCACAATTATGATGAAAACGGAGAATATCATACTCCAAAAGTTGAAGTTCCCGAACCACAAAACGAATCGGTTTAAAATACTAATGAGATGAGTGAATCAACTTTAAATAACAATTTATACGGTGTTCTTGCTGAATTTAAGAATCCCAAAGAACTAATCGATGCCGCTAAGCTGGTCAATAAAAATGGGTACAGGCAATTCGATACGTTCAGCCCCTTCCCTATTCATGGCATGGATAAGGCAATGAGCATTCCAAAATCCAAACTGGGGTGGATTGTAGTCAGCCATGGTCTCATTGGGCTAACGGGTGCATTAAGTATGATCTATTATATGATGGTTTATGATTATCCTATAAACATCAGCGGGAAAACGTTATTGAATATACCGGCATGGATTCCCGTTGCTTTTGAACTGACAATTCTGTTGTCGGCTTTTGGTGCAGTATTCGGTATGTTTTTCCTGAACGGGCTTCCAAAATTAAATCACCCGCTTTTTTCTTCAGAAAATTTCAAAAAAGCAACCAATGATGGATTTTTTGTATGTATTGAATCGGAAGATCCCCTTTTTGAATCCGAAAAAGTACAAAATCTGCTTTCTGAAGCTGGCGCTACGAATATTGAAGAAATTTATGATGTGTAAATCACTCTTTTGTAATACTAAATCGATTTAAACTGATGAAATTGGCTATATCACGTATTGGTTCATTACTATTGATTTCCATGATGCTGATGTCATGCAGGGGGCAGATTTCTGAAAAACCTCCTATTCACCCCCAGCAGAACATGGATTTCCAGGAACGGTTTAATGCCCAGGAAGAAAATCCTTTCTTTGCGGATAACCGGGCCATGCGAACACCCGTGGAAGGAACCATTGCCCGCGGAAATCTCAAAGACAATTCCGCTCTCTATGAAGGTGTTGATGAAAACGGAAATTTTGTTGAAGAGATTCCCTTTGAACTAACCCGGGCTTTCTTATACCGTGGAAAAGAACGCTACGACATCTTTTGCACTCCCTGCCATGGCGGTACCGGCAACGGGCAGGGAATCGTTATGACAGGAGGTTATGGCTATGTACCTGCCCCTACTTATCATTCAGAAAGAAGCCGGAACTTACCAGACGGTGAATTTTATTCTGCTATTACAAATGGCATAAGAAATATGCCCTCCTATGCTACGCAAATCCCTGTGGAAGACCGATGGGCTATTGTAGCGTATGTTAGGGCACTGCAGAGAAGTCAGTATGTTCCGGAAAATGAAATGGAACAGTTTGATGTGGATTTAGCCGAATTGCGAAGCATTTATGAACAGGAACAAGCTGAGGAAGAAGTCCTGGCTGAAGCCCGTGCTGCATCGGCAGGTGGTGATGAACCAAGTGCTGAAGTGGGTGAAAGATTGTATGTACAAAATGCCTGTCAGGCTTGTCATTCACTGGACGGCTCACGATTGGTGGGGCCTTCATTCCAGGGCTTATTTGGTAGTGAAAGAAATTTTGAAGACGGCACAA
>JBBDMD010000008.1:3314-4517 GCA_040878515.1 Balneolaceae bacterium
GGGCCTTCATTCCAGGGCTTATTTGGTAGTGAAAGAAATTTTGAAGACGGCACAACAGCAACTGCTGATGAAGAATACCTCCGGGAATCGATCACAATGCCTGGCGCCAAAATTGTAGAAGGATATAATAATGCAATGGTGGCTTATGATTATCTTTCTGACAGTGAAATTGAGTCTCTCATAGAATTTATAAAAACACAATCGGATAACTAATACCGACAGAAATAAAGAACTGATTACATGGCTTCAAATAGTCCTAATATAACTGATTCCGTTCAATTTCCGGCAGAATTGAAAGTTGCCAAAACTTTTTATGGGATTGGTGCTGTTGGCTTAATAGCCAGTGGAGTTGGATATTTCCTGAATGCAGACCAATTTTTCTTCTCCTATCTTACAAGTTTCACCTTCTTTACAAGTATTGCCCTGGCATCATTAATACTGGTGATGATTCATCATATCACTAAAGCATCCTGGGGTACTGTAATCCGGAGAATACCGGAATCCTTTTTTTCCAACCTCGGAATCTGGTCTCTTTTTGTAATTCCCATCATTCTTGGAATGAGCAGCCTCTACCATTGGACGCATACAGATTATGTAATGAATGATCCTATATTGGCCGGCAAAGTACCCTATCTAAACCAGCCGTTTTTTATAATTCGCCAGTTTATCTACTTCGGAATCTGGGGTTTTATGGGATATAAGCTGCATAAAATATCCGTTGAAATGGACCGCACGAATGATTGGGGGTTAACCGTTCTCCTCAGAAAATTCAGTGCTCCGGGAATACTGATTTTTGCCCTCACAGTCGCATTTGCAAGTTTCGACTGGCTGATGTCTTTGGATCCGCATTGGTTTTCTACTATGTTTGGCGTTTACTTTTTTGCAATGAGCTTTCAGGCACTTTTCCCCGTTATAATTCTGCTTGTTTTCTGGATGCAGCATAAAGGAATGTTAAAGAATACGATAGGACAGGCTCACATCTATGATTTAGGCGCCTGGTTTTTCGGTTTTACTATATTTTATGCCTATATCGCCTTCAGTCAGTTTTTGTTAATCTACTATGCGAACATCCCTGAAGAAACGCTTTGGTTTTACCACAGGCTTGAAGGAAGCTGGGCTATTATCACATATTCTCTTATAATCGGCCGTTTTGCACTACCGTTTCTGCTGCTTTTAAACAGAGAGCCAAAACACAATAGAAAA
>JBBDMD010000008.1:4617-8962 GCA_040878515.1 Balneolaceae bacterium
CAAAAATTTTACAAAAGAAGAAAAAGCAAGTATCGCACTAAAAGCAGTTTCCGGCGGTGATGACGCATTCTCCAAATTAGCGGATGAACATGATGTATCCGTGGAAACAATTAAAGAATGGGCACGCGAAACAGGAGTTGCTCCCGTTGAAACCTCAGTTGATAACGACGATAATGAAGTTTCGCTGATTGCTACTGAAGATTTTGAAAGTTCTGTTGAATTTGGCGCCACACGGGATGATTTAAATATTGGGCGATTAACTTTTTGGACAATATTTGGAACCTCGGTGATTCTTTTAATTGTTGTGGCAATAATGAATATTTATGAATATAGCTTTACCAGTGCAGATCAGCTGCAATCTGAAAGAAGCCAGTTCTACAATATTCAGAATTTAGAACAAGAAGCGCAGGCACATCTCAACTCATTTGGAGTTGTTGATCCGGAAGAAGGTATTTATCGAATACCTGTCGACAGCGCAATAGCAATTATGGCATCAGATATTGAATAAAACAGAATTACAATGAAATTAACACTGGCAATCGGAATTTTGATTTCAGTGTTCTTTATAATTGAACCGTCCTACGCCCAGCTAAATCAGAACAGACCTGAAATACTTGACAATGTAGGCGTAGAAGAGCAACTGGGTGATACAATTCCGTTGAATCTGGAATTTACAAACTCTTCGGGCGATACGGTTCAGCTTGGTGATCTGCTTGAAAGCGGCAAACCCGTTCTTTTAAATCCTTTGTATTACGATTGCCCGCTTTTGTGTGGTTTGGTTCTCGATGGAGTTTTTAAAGTCATTGATGAACTGGCATGGACACCGGGCGAGGATTATACGATTATATCTTTCAGTATTGATCCCGGGGAAACACCGGAACTGGCAGCCTCTGTTAAACAGGAATATTTAAACGACCTCGACCGAAGAGGAGCTGAAAAGGGATGGCATTTTTTAACTGGTAATGAATCTGAAATTCGGAAACTAACAGAAAATATTGGCTTTAAATACACATATAATGAAGAATCCGGTGAATATGTACATCTGGCAAGCATCATGATGCTGAGTCCCGGTGGAGTGATTACCCGTTACCTCTACGGAATTGAATTTAATGAATTTGACTTACGCAATGCTCTATTTGAATCGGCGGATGGAAAGATTGGATCTGCCATTGATAAGGTGTTGCTTTACTGTTATACATATGATCCGTCATCGCAAAGCTATGTGCCCGTTGCAATCAACATCATGAAGATTGGCGGCTTGGCTACAGCCATAATTCTCGGTATATTTCTTGCTGTATTCTGGAGACGCGAAAAAGGATCTTCACAACCACCTAAAATTGAATTTGAGAAATGAACAGATTTAGCGAATACATGCTCCCCCCTGCCAGAAGTACCATGGCCGGCGAAACGGATGCATTATTTCATTTCATTAATATGACCAGTGCAATTTTTTTGATCGGCATCACATTTGCCATACTCTTTTTTGCCTGGAAGTATCGCCGCAAGTCGAACGACGATGTGACCCCTGTGATTACTCATAACAGTAAACTTGAAATTACCTGGTCTGTTATACCGCTTATTTTGGTAATGATTGTGTTTGGATGGGGGTTTACTGGATACATCAATTTAGCTACCCCCCCCCAGGACGCCTATGAGATCCGTGTAGTGGGTAAAAGCTGGTTATGGGAATTTCACTACGAAAATGGATTTGTAAGCCCTAGCGAACTTCATATTCCGGCCGACCGTCCAGTAAAACTCATTATGAGTTCAAATGATGTGATTCATTCATTTTACATCCCCGATTACCGTGTAAAACGGGATGTTCTTCCTAACAGATATTCAACTGTCTGGTTTGAAGCTCTTGAACCCGGAGAATCCATTATTTTTTGTACTGAATATTGCGGAACATCTCATTCCGATATGATGGCAACAGCCATTGTTCACACACAGGAAGATTTTGATTTATGGCTCGAATCTGCTGGTTCAGCAGATGATGATTTATCACCAGTTGAACTTGGAGAAGCACTTGTGCAGCGTAATGCATGCTTAACCTGCCATTCTCTGGATGGTTCAGAATTGCAGGGTCCCTCCTTCCAGGGAATCTGGGAACGTGAAGAACAGTTACAAAGTGGTGAAACAATCACTGTAGATGAAAATTATATTCGCGAAAGTATTCTGGAACCCAATGCTAAAATTGTAGAAGGATATAACCCGGTTATGCCTTCATTTTCCGGCTCACTTGACGATCGACAAATCGACGGTATTATCGAGTATCTTAAAACTGTAGAATAAGAATTACTATGGCTACTTCAGCAACATCTGAAACATCTAATGTTAAAAAAATACAAGTTCGCAGGTATAAACCCGAAGAATACCCTGAAAAGCACTACCTGAATCAGGAGAAAGGTATCTGGGCATGGATGACCACGATTGACCATAAGAAAATCGGGCTGATGTATCTTGCTTCAGTTACTTTTTTCTTTTTTGTGGGAGGAATGCTGGCCCTGCTGCTTCGTACGGAACTGCTGACACCGGCACGGACCTTTATCGATGCGGATGTTTACAACCAGATTTTTACCCTTCATGGTGCCATTATGGTTTTCTTCTTCCTGGTGCCCTCTGTTCCGGCGGCGCTGGGTAACTTTGTGCTGCCACTTCAGCTGGGTGCCAAAGATGTTGCTTTTCCAAGGCTTAACCTTGCCAGTTATTATATCTATGTAATTGGTGCCCTGTTTACGTTAACTGCTATCTTTACAGGTGGTGTGGATACCGGATGGACATTCTATACTCCTTACAGCACCACTACCGGCGGCAGCATCATTATGATGACACTGGGTATCTTTATTCTTGGCTTCTCCTCAATTTTAACGGGGGTTAACTTTATTGTTACCATCCATAAACTGAGAGCTCCCGGTATCACATGGAATAAATTGCCCTTAAACCTCTGGGCTCTTTATGCCACAAGCATTATCCAGGTACTGGCAACTCCTGTCTTAGCAATTACTGTTCTTTTGCTAACCATGGAACGGGCTCTGGGTATAGGTATATTTGACCCAAACCTTGGCGGCGATCCGGTACTGTTTCAACATTTCTTTTGGTTCTATTCCCACCCCGCAGTTTATATTATGATTGTTCCCGGTTTTGGAATTATATCGGAAGTCATTTCCACCTTTTCAAGAAAAGTAATATTTGGATATTGGGCTATTGCTTTATCATCGCTGGCTATCGCTTTTATTGGCTTTCTTGTATGGGGTCACCATATGTTTACGGCAGGCCAGTCTTCACTGGCAAGCATGGTTTTCTCCTTTCTAACTTTTTTGGTTGGTATCCCAACAGGTATTAAGATCTTCAACTGGCTGGCAACCATGTACAGGGGATCCATTGATTTAAAAACACCCATGCTCTATTGCATGGTATTTTTATTCCTCTTTACAATTGGAGGATTTACCGGAATCATGCTTGGCGCATTATCTGTAGATATTCATTTACATGATACTTACTACGTAGTTGCTCACTTTCACTATGTGATGATGGGCGGAATGGTCATGGCATTTTTAGGGGGGCTGCACTACTGGTGGCCGAAAATATTTGGAAAGATGTACAGTGAATTCTGGGCACGAATCTCTTGCGGGCTGATATTTATCGGATTTAATATGGCTTTCCTGCCACAGTTTATTATGGGCTCACAGGGAATGCCACGCCGGTACTACAACTACATTGATCAGTTCCAGGCTTTCCACCAATTTTCAACAATGGGTGCGTATGTTTTGGGCGTGGGTTTTGTGATCATGTTCTTTTACCTGTTGCACTCCCTGCGTAAAGGGGAAAAAGCCGGTTCCAATCCATGGGGAAGCCGTGCAATGGAATGGCAAACCAGTTCACCCCCGCCGCTTCACAATTTTGAGCATACTCCGGTAATTATTAACGGGCCTTATGATTATCATAAACCGATGTCGGAATTCCAGCTTGGAGTGGCAACAAAACACAATGGCCACCATGCAGAAGAGCCGGTGGGCACAACCGAAACTGTCACTGAAAAAGCGTAATTAAAGAATAGAAATCATGTCGGAAACTTCTGCAACAGAACAAAAGCGCGATCATGTCCAGCATCACTTTGTAGACAGTGATCAGCAGTTTGATACCGCTAAAATGGGAATGTGGGTATTTTTGGTAACCGAAATTTTATTTTTTGGGGGATTGTTCTCCGCATACATCGTTTACCGATCCTGGTATCCTGAATTGTATACAATGGCTTCCACCGAACTGGACACCTTTTGGGGTACAGTAAATACTGTGGTACTGATTGGCAGTTCGCTCACGGTAGCCATGGCCATCCGATCCGCTC
>JBBDMD010000009.1:0-8931 GCA_040878515.1 Balneolaceae bacterium
TGGCTTCATTGCGAGAGTATCGGCGAATGACATGTTAAGGGAAGTAGAAAAGGCTGAAGGATGGATGGATCTTACCGATGATAAATGGGGTGTGGCGATCGGAATTAAAAATATGATAGAAGAATTCCCGAATGAACTTACCGCAGACCTCGATAATAATTTGATGCATGCCTACACCTGGTCGCCGAATGAAATCCCCATGAGTTTTGAACGGGCTTCCACCGAACAGGATGGAGGCATGGTAGGGAACTTTGCGCAGGGAATCACCAAAACATCAGAAATGGTGCTCTATTTTCATGAGGGATCCGAGGCAGTTGAACAGGTTCGCGAACAGGTTCAGTTTGTTTTAAATCCGCCCGTTGCTCATGCTGAAACGGAATGGTATAGCCAATCCGGAGTTTACGGAACGTTTGCATCTGCAGACAATAATTTTGACGCCCTTGAGCGCGGCATGCAGTACAAATTTGACTGGATGCTCTTCAATCAGAAATGGGAACCGTGGTACGGAATGTTTGAGTACGGAGACCTGAAAAATTACTATTTCAATAATACCTGGTATCAGTGGGCAAACAATGAACCGGCGATCGACTATATGTGGTGGATGAATTTTATCAGAACCGGTGATGCCGATATGTATAATATGGCACAGGCTGCAAGCCGTCACACCATGGATGTGGATAATACACACTGGCCAACAGGCCCGGAGTATCGCGGAGATACAAACTCTTCGCTTGATTATCTGAAGCTGGCGGATGAACCGGAAGGAACCCCATACCTTGGCATGGGAAGAAGGCATGCCGGCCAGCAGCATATATCGATGCTTTCAGCCCACGTTTGGCTGCAGGGATGGGTTGCATCTTACTATCTTGACGGATACCATCGAGGCCTTGATGTTGCCAAACAGACCGGTGATTATTATGTACGCAGAATTTTTGAAGAACATGGTTTAACAGGAAGGAGGCTCTACCTTTCAATCTGGAGTTTATCAGAACTATATGATGCCACAAAAGACCAGGTATATCTGAACGAATTGAACGACAGAATTGACCGCTTGCTGAGGCTGCAGCGGGAACAGGGCGGAAGAATGAATATCGACCGTTACGGGTATTCCCAAAACTACCTCTCCCATGGATTAACAAAATATTTACAGATGTTTGAGAGGCCAGATATTGAACGTGCCATTGTTCAGCACGCCCGCAATATATATAATATACCACCTATCGATCATGACATGGAATCCTATCTCTCCAGTATTCACATGCTTCTGACAGGCTATGATCTGTCAGGAGATGATAAATACTTTATTGAAGCCTGTAGCCGCTCGCGGCATCTGCTTGTGGATGAGATGAGTCAGCCAATGGATCTGTTTGAAACACAGGAGGCTCTTGCAGAGGAGCTGGAAAGGGTAAGTAATTTACCCACGGGTGGCGAAGGCCCTTCTTTCAGGGGACGTTTACCCATCTGGAGTCTCTCCAACGGAATGAGAATATTTGGCTGGACGCACGCTTACAGCATCCCCTACATGATCGACCGTCTTGAGCAGCGAAGAGTGCTGAGCGGACTTCCATGTGTTGAACAATAGATATCCGAACATGTATAGGTGCAGATATAGCAGATATAACTGAATTTATAAAAACTCTTTAGACAGCCTCATTTCCCCGTAAGGGATTCCCATGGGCAGGGGTGGTTTAATCGTTGAATCAACTACAAATAATACTCAAAACCTTAAAGCTACCTCCCCGGCCTCTCCTTAGAGGTTATGAGGAAATACGTAATCAAAGATATCGTCGTTTTATTTTTTGCCACGAAGGTGCGCGAAGTAAAATAAAAACAGATTAACAGCCTTCGTGAAATCTTTGTGGCCTCAAGTCTTCGCGGCCCTCCGGTATGAGTGTTTCAATTGCTTGTTAATTAATTTTATCACAGCATCTTTACACAGGAGGTATTCATCTTTGAATCTCCATACCCTTATCAGCACCGGGAGATTATGGTATGCATGAAGAAAAATATATCAAATATGTATTTACCGGTTAACTTTAGGGTTGGTTTGGCTTCCAATGTTTTTGAAAGCGTGTCGAAATTCAATAGAATTTCTCAGTTGTCAGCTATCAGCTATCCATCCGGGTAAAAAGTGGCTGAAAGCTGAGAGCTGACTGCTTGTTCTAATCCGCTCAAGACACTTTAACCCGGATTATGCACCAAGAAATTTGGCTGCTAAATTTCAAACGGTAAACCCGCATGTGTCAGTAAAACGTATGGGTATATTTTACCAGGATGATCCGGTTATCAAACTGTGGCAGACGGGGAGTGAACCGGTCGAGTTGAGTGTTTGTGGTTTCATTAAAAACAATCCAGAAATCCCTGCCTTCGCTGAAATTATACCGGAATCTGGCATTAGTACCAATCTGTTTCGACACCCGGTTGTATTGCGACAAAAGCTGAAGTGATACTTTTGTATTCAGTGCGAGTAGTGATCGTAATCTGAACACATGGAAATACTCTTTTTGATCCCGTGGTTCAAACTGCACAAAATTAAACTCTGCATCACCGCTTATTTCCACATGGCGCGATAAATTCCAGGTGGGTGTGATGGAGACCCTTTGTTGTGTGCCGTCATAGAAACTTTTTATTTCGCCCGAAATATCTGTTCGCAGAGCGTTCGAGCTGTTCATACTGTAGGATGAGGTAATTCCCCAAAATGAATAGGAACCGGCAGGTACGGTAGCATTTTCGCTAAACTGCAGAGGGAATAGGATATCTTCAAACCACCAGTTTGCTGTAATTTCAAACTCTGAACCATCCTTGAAATTCAATTCCCACTTATGTTCGGCAAGCATTGATTCCACTGAATGATCATGATTTCGCAGGATTGCAAAGAGTCGTACTGAGGGTGTGATAATACGCAGCGGTGACTCCGGATTACTGAAAATGCCATAATAAAAGCGGGCGTCATAAAAGGAATAATCATTTCTGGATTCAAAACCCATTTCAGGATTATATAGGCGTCCGCTGCGTTTTGCCGTTAAATCATAATAAAAACCGCTGGTTGTTCTTCGTTCCCAGTTAATCCTCAGTAATCCATTTTTGAATAAACCGTATGTACTGCTAAATCTATCATCAAAAGTAGAAGCATATTTTAGTTCCAGATATTCATTGTTTTTTACATTGTACAGGAAATCGAAACCCGTACCGATGTTATATGATCCTTCCATACCCAACCGTGCAGTTACAATCCCTCCGGCATAAGATTGATTGTTGATGATTTTTTTCCTTGCCCTGTAAACGCCAAAATTTTCAGAAGGCAAATTTATTGAATTTAAAGCATCCGTTTGCATATTCAGCAGACCGATATCCCATTCTCCCAGTTTTCCGGCCACCCGTGCTCCTCCTAATATTCTTACAGGCCTTCCCTGTTCAAGGCCGATTCTGCGGCTGTAAAAAAGGGTGTTGGAACCGCCTGTACCGAATGCAAAGATATCGGATCGTTCCTGGAAAAACTGACGTTTTTCTGGGAAGAAAAGCGGGAAACGGGACAGGTTAATTTGGGTGTTATCTGCTTCCACCTGGGCGAAATCCGTATTAAGAGTTACATCAAGAGTGATGTTTCCGGATAGCGGATATTTAATATCAAGGCCGGCCTCGAGTTTTGTTTTGTCGTTTCTGTTGAATTCATTTCCTTCAAGCAGATGTTCTTGTTCAAACCCGCCTAACAGATAAGGGGTTATGTATACAGGTTTCCGGTACTCGATACCGCTCATGGAAATTTTCTGTGCCTGTGATGGTTTAGTAAATCCGCGGGACCAGGTAGGGGAGATGTCAGGAAAGATATGACGTTCTGCATTCCGGGCGATGTACCTGTAAACAATCATCCCCATGGTTACCTGCCCGTTAAACTCTTCGAATCCAAGACTGGAAAAAGGAATACGTATCTCTGCAAACCATCCTTCACTGGTTATTTCTGTTTCAACATCCCAAAAGGTATTCCAGTCACTGTTGATAGAATTATTACCTTCAGAATCGTTCAATACCAGCAGATCTACACGCACTCCTGTTGGAGTTACAAAAAACCAGCGGGCATTTTCACTGTCATTGAACGTGTCCAGTATAATGGCAAAAGTCTCATCACCGCTGTATAAATCCCTGTACATTGAGTTGGCAACAATTTCGTCTGCTTCCGAATCATAAAGTTTTCCGCTCACATAGAAATATTTGTCATCATAGGCCACCTTGATTTCAGTTTGCTGTGTCATTTCACCCCGGTGTACGGGTTGATACATTGTCAGGGGCAGGGAGGGAATCTCCTGCCAGGCGGCTTCATCGGGCATTCCGTCAAGAATGATTTCTGTGGTTATCCTGGGAATTTCAACGGTTGACTGTCCTGAACCCTGGCCCGGGACCATCTGCAATAAAGAAATAAAGATGAGAATGGACGAAAAAATCACGGTCAATACTTACTTAGGAAGTTAATTTAAAGCCCAGTCAGGAATAATGCCCAGTTCAATGTTAAATACGTAGGCAAACAAAGTGTAACTGGCGGCGGTTAACAGAACAGAGACTACAATATTGATCCAGAAGCCGGCTTTAGCCATTTGCGGAATGCTGACTTTTCCACTTCCGTAAATAATTGCGTTGGGAGGTGTAGCCACAGGCAGCATAAAAGCACAACTTGCAGCAATTGCTGCCGGAATAATAAATAGCATGGGATTTTGCCCGATGCCAACAGCAGATGAGGCAAGTATTGGAAGAAATGCAGCGGCAGTTGCCGTATTGCTGGTGATTTCAGTCAGAAATACAACAATCAGTATTACAATCAATACAAGCAGTAAGATCGGTAGTGCATCCAATCCGCTTACTCCCTGGCCAATCCAGCTGGCCAGGCCGGAACTGCTGATGGCCATTGCAAGGCTAAGGCCGCCGCCAAATAAGATCAGAATACCCCAGGGTAAATCTTTCAAATGATCCCATGTAATTAAGGAAGAACCACTTCCCTTTCCCGATGGTGTGATGAATAATACAACAGCAGCCGTTATTGCAATTCCGGCATCCGAAAGGCCGGGAATGATATCGGATAACAGAGGACGGAATATCCACAAACAGGCTGTGGTAATAAAAATGATCGCAACTCTTTTTTCCGGTATCGTAATTTTACCAAGTTTATCCAGTTGCGACAGGATAATCGTTTTCCCGCCGGGGAGTTCATCAATATCCAGCGGGTAAATAAGACGGGTTAATATCAGATACATGATGGGAAGAAATATTAAAACCAGTGGTACGCCAACCATCATCCATTCCGCAAAGCCAATTTCAATATTATAATTTTCCAGAACAAAAGCCGCTAAAAGCGCGTTGGGCGGTGTACCAATGAGTGTCCCAATACCGCCTATATTACACGCATAGGCTATGGCAAGAACCAATACAATCTCAAAATTAGAGATCGATACATTCTCACCTTCTCTCTTTTCTACAAATTGCAGGACAGAAATAGCTATGGGTAGCATCATTAATGCGGTGGCAGTATTACTTACCCACATACTCAGAAATGCTGAAGCAATGATAAAACCGATGATAATCGAAGATGGTTTTACACCCACAAAATTTACAATGTTCAGGGCAATTCTTCGGTGAAGGCTCCACACCTGCATAGCAATGGCAATTATAAAGCCACCCATAAAAAGGAAAATCAGTGGATTTGCATAAGGATAGGTGGTGTCAGAGATCGGAGCAATACCGAATACCGGGAATAGAACAATGGGTATCAGGGCAGTTGCAGCGATTGGAATCGCTTCTGTAATCCACCATGTAGCCATTAGAATAGCAACGGCAGCGGTTCTCCAGGCTTCAATACTCAGGCCTTCAGGAGCTGGTAGAAACAGAAACAGTATAAAAAGAAAAATTCCCGCTAAGAGACCGGCTTTAGACCGTGAAAACATATCCGTTATAAATTATTTTATTGAAGCGCCCCTGTTGTTAAGACAGTAATCAAACCACCTCCCCCTATTAAAAAAATGGAATATCTAAAAGCTTGTGGAGTCAAAGAGAGCTTTCATCATCGACTTATAAGCAGGGGTCAGGACTACATCCCGGCGTTCCATCATCCGTTCCATCGCCTCAATGGCTTTCTCAAAGTGATAGGGAACGATATCGTGGCCGCTTACCCAGCTGAAGGAGGGGACAAATTTTGGAGGGTATCCGTCAGAAAACAGATTGCAGCACACACCACAAAGTGTACCGGTATTCAGCATCGAGTTAATTCCTGTTTTACTGTGATCGCCCATAATTGTGCCGATAAACTGTTGGCCCGTATCCATCTCTTTACTTGTTTTCCAGTCCGTCACCTTTACCGTACTGTAGTTATTTTTGAGATTGGAAGTGTTGGTATCGGCCCCCAGGTTGCACCACTGGCCAAAAACAGAGTTGCCTGCGTACCCATCATGCCCTTTGTTTGAATAGGAGTGAAATATTACATTTGAAACCTCACCGCCAACCTTACAAACAGGCCCGATGGTTGTGTCTTCATATATTTTGGCACCCATTTTCACTACGGAGTGATCGCAAATAGCGGAGGGCCCCCGGACCACGGAGTTTGCCATAATATGGGCATATTTTCCTATGTAGATAGGGCCTTTGTAAGCAAGGAGCATGGCACCGGCCTCTATAGTTGCCCCCTCTTCGATATAAATTCTTCCGGGATTTACAAAAGTGGCGTGGGGATAATCGGCAGGCTCATTCAGCGGGCTGGCGTTCAACAGGTCGATATCACTGCTGATTTCAGTGCCATTATACTGAAAAAGTTCCCAGATATTTTTCAAAACAACAAGGTCGTCAACCGGCACTTCAATTGTATTTAAATCTTTGTTTGAAATTCCTTTTTTCATCCATTTTTCATGGGTTTTTGGAGTAATCAGTGCGGCTATCAGCTGGCTGTCTGTGATAATACTCTCGCCCGTTTTTAAAGATTTGATTTTTTTAATGAGTTCTTCGGTAGGAATAAACCGTGGATTAATCCACAACACCTCTTTCGAATCGTCCGGTACAACCACATCATCAAAAACACCGCGGAGGTGTTCTCTTACGGGCCCGACAGGCTTACCTGTATTCTCAAGGGCATAAATCCACTTTTCGCCGAGTGTAAATATCCCGATCCGTAAATCATATAATGGCCGGGTCAGGGTTAATGGATGAAACTTTTCCAGGTAATGATCCTCAAAGAAACAGCAGGTGATTCTCATAAATATTTGTCTTTTTTAATGCTCTTTATTATCAAATAAGGTTTCGTAAATTATGGAAATTAATTTAATACTATAAATCAAACAGTGTATGTGTGGAATTGTAGGGTACGTTGGAGACAGAGAGGCGAGTACAGTACTGTTAAAAGGACTTAAACGGCTGGAATACAGGGGCTATGACTCTGCCGGTATTGCCATGTTAAATGGAACTCTTGAAATTAAAAAAGGCAAGGGGAAAGTAATCAATCTTGAGAAGATGATTAATCTTCAGGGATTGAAGGGGAAGATCGGAATTGGCCATACCCGATGGGCTACACACGGGGAACCAAACGATATTAATTCACATCCCCATTTGAGCCAGTCCGGTAAAATTGCGGTTGTACACAACGGGATTATTGAAAACTATACCTCCCTCAAGAAGAAACTGATAGAGAGGGGACGGACCTTTCAAAGCCAGACGGACACCGAGATTGTTGCACAGCTTATAGAAGAGATCTACACTACGTCTAAAGGGGTAACTTTTGAGCAGGCCATTCAGTTAACGCTGAAGCAAATTGTAGGGACTTATGGCCTGGCCATTGTGAATATTGATGAGCCGGATAAAATTTTTATTGCCAGAAAGGGATCTCCGTTACTGCTGGGAGTTGGAGAGAATGAGATGTTTATCGCTTCAGATGCATCCCCGATCGTTGAATTTACAAACAAAGTTGTATACCTGGATGATGGTGAGATGGCTGTGGTAACGAAAAACAGTTACGATGTAAAAACTATCGATGATATTTCTCTTACCAAAGAGGTTCACGAACTGGCAATCAGCCTTGATGAAATTGAAAAAGCGGGTTATCCGCATTTTATGCTGAAGGAGATATTTGAGCAGCCCAGAAGTCTTGCAGACTGCCTGCGGGGTAGAATTAATGTAAAAAACCACACTATTCAGCTGGGTGGCATTGAAGATGTAATGGATGAGCTGGTTAATGTGAAACGAATTGTCATAGCTGCCTGCGGTACCAGCTGGCATTCCGGACTGGTGGGTGAATACCTGTTTGAATACCTCACAAAGATTCCGGTAGAAGTGGAATATGCATCGGAATTCAGGTACCGCGATCCGCTGATTGGCAAAGGGGATGTACTCCTGGTGATTTCCCAAAGTGGTGAAACAGCTGATACCCTCGCTGCACTGCGTGAGGCAAAAGAACGCGGAGCACTGGTGCTTGGTATATGCAACGTGGTAGGATCAACCATCTCCAGAGAGACCGATGCCGGTGTGTTTACTCACGCAGGCCCTGAGATAGGTGTGGCATCTACAAAAGCTTTTACTGCACAGGTTGTGGTACTTACAATGATGGCCATTGCAATCGCTCAGCGAAAAGGAACAATCACAAATGAGAGAGCGATAGAACTGATTGATGAACTGGACAGAATTCCATCGAAAGTGGAGCAAATCCTGAAAGAGAGCAATGACAGCATCCAGGTGATGGCGAAATTGTTTACTTATGCCCCGAATTTTCTCTATCTGGGCAGAAGCTACAACTTTCCTGTTGCCCTTGAAGGAGCTCTTAAATTAAAAGAAATCTCCTATATTCACGCCGAAGGATATCCGGCTGCAGAGATGAAGCACGGACCCATTGCCTTGATTGATGAAATGATGCCGGTTGTGGTTATTGCAGCAACCCAGCACACCAATGACAAAACGATTTCAAATATC
>JBBDMD010000010.1:0-7203 GCA_040878515.1 Balneolaceae bacterium
CGTCTTCAACCATCTCAGGTTTTACGGAGGGTGCGTGTTTTAATAAATCCTTGATGATCTCCCCCATCAGGGAATCCGGCCGTGTAAAACGTAGAGATCCTTTATTAGCTTTTCCACAAGGAGTACGTTTTGCAGCTACGATGACAATTTCTTCTTGGGTATTCATGGTGTTTGATTGATGACAAATTTTGGGTTATTTACTCCCCTCTTGAGAGGGGAAATGTAAAGGCAAAGTGGCGAAGCCGGCTTTGCCAAGAGGGGTGTGTTCTCGGATGCTGAACGAGACCTATTCCATGTCTTGAATTCTTAGCCCTTCCGACACACCCCTGAAAATCAGAAGTAGCGCTACGCGCTCTTCTTCATTTCTGTCCCCTCTCAAGAGGGGAGTGACATTCTTTTCCTAATCACGACTCATACCTAATTCCTCAACGGTTTCCCCGACTTCAGCATGTGCTCCATTCGTTTATGGGTTCGCTCATCCTGGAAGCACTCCAATATAGCTTCGCGCTCCAGTTTCAGCACATATGACTCCGGTACTTCCTGCGGTTCGCTCAGGTCGCCACCGGTCATGATTTTGGCCACTTTCCCAGCCAAAACTTTATCATATGGTGAAGCCCATTTAGCCTCGGTCATAATATAGAGCGTTACATCCAGCACGCTCTTGCCGGTTTGTCCCATCAGTTTGATCTTCGGTTCCGCTGGCGGCTGATACCCTGCATCAGCCATGGTTCTGGCCTGTTGTTTGGCCGTGGCAAGAAGCAGATCACGATGCATTACAATCATATCTGTATTGCGCAGGTATCCAAGTTTTTTCGCTTTGGGTGCACCATCAGACACTTTCGCCATTCCTATAGTTTTAAAAGCGTCTTTCAGGTAAGGAAGCGGATCGGCATCCTCATCTTCATTCACCTTGTTCATCGCCCGAAGCAGCAGCTCTTTGGTTCCGCCACCGGCCGGAATCAACCCAACGCCAAGCTCTACGAGTCCGCAGTAAAATTCATGATGTGCAACCACTTTATCGCAGTGCATCATAAATTCCACACCGCCTCCGAAGCAACGGCCCGACACGGCTCCGATCACCGGAAAAGGCTGATATCTCAACCCAACCGCCACGCGCTGAAAATTATGAACAGCCTCTTCAATCTTCGAAAAGTCGCCGCTTTCAAGCGCCTGGCCCGCCTCGGCAAGGTTGGCTCCATAGCTAAAATTCTCATGGTCGTGGCCAATTACCATTGCATCGAACTGTTCTTTCACAATTTCGCTGGCCTCATCAACCGACTTAACCAGTTCGAAACCTAACGTCTGTTGTTTGGTCCGGAATTCAAAAAGGGCAACCCCATCGCCCATATCGTACAGGCCGGCACTTTTGTTGCCCCATACTTCTTTGCCATTGCGTTTCAATGCTGCTACGGTCATCGCTCCCTGTGCGGGTGGTGACAGCGGTTCAGCTTTGCCGGATGCGAGGTTATAAACGGTCCCGTCATTTTTATAGAATGATTTCCTTCCGCTTTTCAGCATTTGCTTCACAGATTTCGGAACCTCACGTCCCTCCTCTTCCATTTGTTTCACCGACTTCTCTACACCCATGGCATCCCATCGCTGGAACGGCCCAAGCTCCCAATTGAAGCCCCACTGCATGGCGCGGTCGATCGCCTCCACAGACTCCGTGATTTCCGGAATCCGGTTGGCAGCATAGAGCAGCAGATCGCAATGAATCTCCCAAAGAAACTTCCCGGCTTTGTCATCCTGATTCACGAGGAAATTCAGCCTCTCACCCGGAGTCTTAAACTGCTTCTTGGCCTCTTTAGCCGACTCAAACTCCACCTCTTGCTGCGGCTCATATTCAAGGGTTTCCGGTTCTACTACATGGTACTCATTTCCCTTTTCCCCTTTCACTTTTTTATAAAATCCGTGCCCTTTTTTATTCCCGTGCGCTCCCTTTTCCACCATTTTCTGAAAACCTTCCGGTACCTTGAAAATCTCACGTCGCTCATCATCGGGCACGGCGGGATATAGATTCTCAGCCACGTGATTCAGCACATCCAGTCCGGCCATATCAGCAGTACGGAAAGTAGCCGCTTTGGAATAGCCTGTGAGGGTTCCGGTGAGAAAGTCGATCTCTTCTGCTCGGAATGATCCGTCAAAAAACCATGGCATGATAGAGGCCATTGAAAATACCCCGATCCTGTTGGCGATAAAGTTGGGCGTGTCTTTACACTGAACCACACCTTTTCCAAGTATTTTTTCGCAAAACCCGGTCATGTACTCCGTCACCACATCATCCGTCTTCTCTGTCGGGATAATCTCCAGCAGCTTCATGTAGCGAGGCGGATTAAAAAAATGCGTGCCCAGAAAGTGGATTTTAAACTCATCAGACACATCTTCACTAATCTGAGATATCGGCAGGCCGGACGTATTTGAACTGACAATTATACCCGGCTTTCGAACCTTCTCAAGTTTCAACATCATATTCTTTTTGATGTCCATCCGCTCTATGATTACCTCGCAAACCCAGTCGGCATCGGCCACCCACTCCAGGTGATCCTCAAAGTTTCCCGGAATGATCCGCTCCGCCCAATCCGGATTGCCCAGCGGTGCCGGGTTCATCTTCGTCAATTTCTGAATGCTCTCTTCTGTCGTTTTATTTGGTCTGTCCGGATCATCCGATTTCAGGTCCAGCAATTTCACTTTCAGCCCGGCATTCACGCAATGCGCAGCAATTTGGCTGCCCATAACACCGGATCCCAGAATTACAACATTTCGAATATTAAATTTGTTTGCAGACATACTGATATGATTTGAAATTTTTCCTGATGATGATTTAACAGTTTTACCGACTTGAGAATTCTTGAATACTTTCTGTTATTAAACAAAATTGTACTACTATTCCTCTTTGTACATAGATTCTATCTCTTCATTATATTTTTCATTCACAACTGATCTCTTCACTTTCATTGTTGGTGTCAATACTCCGTCCTCTATGCTGAGTGGTTCATTCAGAAGCACAAATTTCTTAACTGTTTCCCAGGGAGATAAATGTTTATTTGTTTTATCTATTTCCCCTTGTATCAGCTCGCGGACTTTTCCATCCTCAGATAATGGTTCGGAAGGTTCATACCCATCTCTTTTCAATCTTTTTTTAACATTGTCATAAGCCGGCACAATCAACGCCGAACAAAATTTCCTCTGGTAACCTATAACTACAACCTGATCAATATACCCGCTGTTAATCAATTGATTCTCCACATTTTGCGGTGCTACATACTTCCCTGTGGATAGTTTGAACATGGATTTTTTACGATCTGTGATGAACAGATAGCCCTCATCATCAATTTTTCCCACATCACCGGTCTTAAACCATCCATCTTCGGTAAACACCTCTTTCGTTTGATCTTCATTATTGTAATATCCTTTCATCACATTTGGCCCCCGGGTAAGAATTTCACCATCCTCAGCAATTTTTACTTCCACATCACGGAGGGGTTTGCCGGAGCTTCCGATTCTCATTGCCCCCGGGTACTGAACAGTAATTACCGGAGAGGTTTCCGTTAGTCCATAACCCTGTACACAAATTAACCCAATTGCATTCACAAATTGAAACACGTCGGTAGAAAGAGCTGCCCCTCCGCTAACCATTCCTTGCAGGTTGCCTCCAAACATCTCACGGATTTTACTGTATACAAGTTTGTCTGCTATTTTATGTTTAATGGAATCTAAACCGGATGGCGGGTTTTCGGGATCATATTCCTCAGTCATGTAAATGGCCCAGTAATAGAGATTCTTTTTGATCCCCGACATTTCCTGTCCTTTTACTTTCACCCCGGTATGAATTTTTTCAAGAAGCCGGGGTACGGTTGCCATAAAAAACGGCTTTACCGTCATAAAATCATCCCTGATCTGTTCAATATTCTCGATATAGTAAATTCGTGCACTCATGGAGATATACATGTAATCAATCATCCGTTCAAATACATGAGAAAGCGGAAGATAGACGAGCATATTTTCTCCGAAAAACCTGCTTCTGTCGAATGGCAGCTGCAGAAGCGATCCCTGTACATTGGATGCGATATTGTTATGAGAAAGCATCACACCCTTTGGTAAGCCTGTGGTGCCGGATGTATAAATCAGGGTAGCCAGGTCGTCGGGTTTCACATCGTTTTTTAGAGAATCAAATAGATCAGGCTTCTCTTTGTCAAGCTTCTTGCCACTCTCAAGAATCTCTTCAAAAGATTTTAATTTTTTATGTTTTGATCCAAACAGCGTTACAATTGCCCTCACAGATTCGACATCATTAATCAGGGGTTTGGTCTCGGCAAACATCTCGTCAGTAGAAACTATGTGTACGATTGCATCTGAATTTTCAAGAATATATTTGATCTGATCACCCGGTTGAGTAGTATAAATGGGTACAGTGGAAGCGCCAAGTGAAAGAATGGCCAGATCACAGATTAACCACTCGGTTGAATTTTCAGAATGTATCGAAACTTTATCTCCCGGCCTTACACCAAGCTGATAAAGCCCAAGTGCAAAATTCCGTACATTTTTTTTGAATGTATTTACATCTGTTTCTATCCATTCCCCATTTCGTTTTGTTGAGGAAAAAAGGCCGTCCGGATAAGATTCAAGCCCCTTAAACAGCAGCTCAGGTAAGGTAGTAGCTGAGTGACTCATATGATAAATAGCGGTTTTTTAGCTGTTATCGTTAGGTTAACACTGTTACCCTCTAATTTACACTTTGCGCCGACTTTTAAAAATTTGTTCTGAAAAAAACTTCTCTATTTTTCTTTTTTCTATCACTTTATTTAAAAAAAATAAAGGAATCCGAAAAAATTCAATTTTAAAGAAGAACCTCTTATCATACTGTAATCTTGTGAACCGCGTTTAGAAACTCAATTTATATGGTTGAATAAAATTTTATGAAAATTGAAGAATCAATCCGCCCAAAATTTGAGGAGTTGTTTGCATCAAACCAAAAAAACATGACCCATGCCCTGGGCATCGATTTCCTTTTGATCAGCCGCATTGAAATGAAGGCTACGATGCCAGTTGATAAAAATACGATCCAGCCTTTTGGCATTCTTCATGGCGGTGCCTCCGTAGCGCTGGCAGAAACCCTCTCTTCTATCGGTGCCTGGATCAATTTAACAGACGATAGTAAAATGGCCGTGGGCCTGGAGATCAATGCAAACCACATTAAATCGGTCCGCATGGGAAATCGTGTAACCGGAATAGCCAAACCCATTCACAGGGGGGCACAAACGCAGGTTTGGGAAACTCGTATTGAAACAATGGAAGGTAAACTGGTTTCTATATCCAGGTGCACATTAGCCATAGTTAATCGTCGTAAATAATAACCGCGTTTACACGTTTTATGAAATCAAATGTCAGTACTTTACCGCCTTGTAAGCGGTTCCGGTTTTTCTTTTATTGTGGTGGACAATAAGGAAATATGATCAATGGAAAACCCTTATTTAATTAAATTTTTGACAGGTTCGATATGAACATAAATGGCGCTGCGAAGCAGGAAAACACTTTTGATGCAATTGTAGTAGGTTCAGGTATAAGCGGCGGCTGGGCAGCCAAAGAGCTCTGTGATAATGGGGTTAAAACCTTACTGCTGGAACGGGGCCGGCCTGTTAAACATGGTGAAGACTACCCAACAGCAACTCTCGATCCCTGGCAGGTTCCGAATGCCGGGAGAATCTCGCATGAGGTACTCGAAGAAAACCCCGTGATTGCACGTTGTTACGCCTATAACAAAACAACGGAACACTTTTTCCTTAAAGACAAAGAGCATCAATATATTCAGGAAAAACCATTCGACTGGATAAGGGCTTATGTGGAAGGAGGAAAATCACTTCTATGGGCCCGGGGAGGCCAGCGCATGAGTAAATATGATTTTGATGGGCCTGCCCGTGATGGATATGGAATTGAATGGCCAATCACTTACGATGACCTGGCTCCGTGGTATTCACATGTGGAACATTTCGCAGGATGGAGCGGCGGAAAAGACGGGATCGAACAATTACCGGATGGAGATTTCCTGCCGCCCTTCGAAATGAATTGTGTGGAGATCGATATGAAGAAAAAAATCGAATCTGCATTTCCGGGCAGATATATGATACAGGGACGTTGTGCACACCTTACCGAAGTCCGCGATATTCATCGTCAGCAGGGCCGCGGATTATGTTTGGCCAGAAATATGTGCGACAGAGGATGTCCTTACGGGGCCTATTTTAGTTCCAATTCATCAACAATTCCCTGGGCAGAAAAAACCGGTAATCTAACCAAACGTACTCATTCAGTAGTGCATTCAATTATTTATGATGAGGATTTGGGAAAAGCTACAGGCGTTAGAGTTGTGGATGCCAATACCCAGGAGATGATGGAGTTCTATGCAAAAATCATCTTTGTAAATGCATCCTGCCTGAATACCAATCTTTTATTGCTGAATAGCACCTCCGACCGCTTTCCTGACGGATTGGGCAACGATAATGGACTATTAGGCCGGTATGTAGCATTTCATAATTATCGCGGAAGTTTGAGCGGTGAAATGGAAGGGTATGAAGATGATTATTACTATGGCAGGAGGCCAACCGGGCCGATCATTCCTCCGTTCCGAAATGTATTTCAGCAGGATAATGTGGATTTTCAGGGGAAGTACCTGCTTTCTATGGGTGCGGGCCGTCAGGGCTGGGAGCATGCAATGAGTGGCTTAACTATTGGTAGCGAACTTAAGGAACAGGCTGCAACACCGGGTCCGTGGACCGTCTATATGTACAGCCAGGGAGAAACAATCCCTAAATATGAAAACCATGTACGGCTTAGCAATGAAGAAACCGACCGCTGGGGAATACCTCAGCTGATCACTTCGGTCGGTTATGACGATAATGATGAAAATATGCTGAAAGATATCCTGGAACAGGGTGAGGCCATGCTGGAAGCGGCCGGTTGTAAAAATATCCGATCTCGTGATAGTAAACAGTCACCGGGGCTTGATATCCATGAAATGGGCGGAGCAAGAATGGGTAAAGATCCGAACACGTCTATCCTGAATAAATGGAACCAGGTGCACAGCTGTAAAAATGTATTCGTAACCGACGGTGCTGCTATGACTTCCGTGGCAGAACAAAACCCTTCTCTCACTTTTATGGCCTTAACGGCACGGGCAGCAAACTACGCCGTTGAAGAGATGAAAAAAGG
>JBBDMD010000010.1:7303-8907 GCA_040878515.1 Balneolaceae bacterium
GCTTTTACTTTAAACTGCTTTTCTTTTCCGCTTCCGGCTTCAGCCAGCGGGCGAACCAGGTTACCGGCAAGATACATCATCAGGCTGGTTTCCATCTCATCAGCGTGGTCACCTTCGTGTTCGAAATACCGGCTTTTGTCAAGAGCCTGGAACCAGTTACAGCTGGCCAGAAGCATTTCCGGATAGGCAACTCCAAGTTCACGAAGCATCGTTTTAAAATCATTGCCTCCATGGCCGTTTAAAACCAAAAGCTTTTTGAATTTTTGCCTGTTAAGTACCTCAATTACATCCTTTAAAACAGCAGCCTGAGTACTTGGATGCATATTTATATTTAACCGGATATCTGTCTGCCCGGTATTTACACCAAAAGGGATTGTGGGAAGCACAACCACTTTTGCGCCAAGATCCCAGGCTTTTTTGGCCGATTCGGCCGCTATATGATCCACCTGGATATTGTCTGTAGCATACGGTAAATGGTAATTGTGTGCTTCCGTGGCTCCCCATGGTAAAATCACCAGGTCAATTTGTTGCTCACGGATATCTTTCCAGTTCGAATCGGCAAGTAAGTATATATTCATTTTTTAATGATCTAAATTCTCTTTTCTGCCTTTATAATACAAAAACAGAACCGGACTCCACATCTTATTAATCGCGTCATCAGCACAATACTATTCATATATAGTCTGCATTAGTTTGCGCTTGGCAACCGGCAGAATTGTTTGGTTGAATGGAAAATCAAGTTTGGTTTCAAATGCAAAAGTTGCAGGGTTTGGCAACTCCTTTTCCTCACGTATAAGATCCAATTTGATAGAGCTGGGAGTAACCTGTGCCCTGCCCTGTTTTACATACCGAAGATATTTTGTTTTGAGTGAACGGTAGGGATCGTCTGAACTTTGAAAAATTGATACCTCAAACCGAAAAAGATTTAGTTTTAATTGTTGGTTATCCGGCACAAAAAAGTAGCCCTCATCTCTGTAATTCGGCAGTATACCGACATGTTCAACAGAAAGTTCTTTCTCTACAAAGTCATGGATAGCGATTCCCTCATGAATGACATCTTCGATCTTCGGAAGAGCCCAGGTAATCAGGTTTTCCACAGCGGTAAGGTCTGTTCCGTCCACAAACACCACTTCGTGTTCGATGGTTTGATTTACCCAATCGATACGTCCAATCCTTTTGGGAAATTTATTTCGTAGATCCGTTAAGCGGCGGATCACATCCGTAAGCGTTCTGTGAAGCTCAACCAGACGACTCAGATGAGGATAAATTTTATAATACTTGAATTCAGTTGAAATCTTTTTCAACTCGGCTAGAATAATATACTGGCGCTTTTCATAATCGTCCTGCACCTTTGTAAAAAGATCAAGCGAAAGCCTGTTATCTTTTTTATTCATAAAAACCTCCTGCGATGATTTTAATTAGTTAGCTGATAAACGCTATTTAAAAGAGATGATTATGTCAAGTAAATTCCTCAATCGTTATAAAATACTCATAACTCCTCAGCATTTGATTACCATAAATTCCATTTCATCGAATATTACCTGCTTTTTTTCAATGAATAAGGTTTGGATGAATTGAAGAATAGTCTTTAATTAAATCTGATA
>JBBDMD010000011.1:0-1588 GCA_040878515.1 Balneolaceae bacterium
CTCCATCCGGGTAATAATGGCTGAAAGCTGAGAGCTGACTGCTTGTCCTACTCCAAACCATACACTTTAAATGCATTCATCATCTTAAAAATGCTTTGGCTGCTTAATTTCAACCGGTAAACACGTAAAGGAAATATAAATGTAGTGGGGATGTTTAATTCTCTACCTGTTTTACAAACCCGCTGAAACCGCTTTGGGAAAGCTGACGCATTGCACTTCTCGCATCATTAACATCATTGTAATTGCCGTAATAAACCCTGTAAATGGTTTTTCCGGAAACAGTAATTCGTTCAACACGGGACCCGTTTATTTCTGCTGAATGTCTGTTGGCTTCAGATTCACTTTCAAAGGATGCTATCTGAACTGTAAATGTTTCACGGCTGCTGATATTATTTTGTGAAATGGGGCGGTCTCCTTCACGCAAATAGACAATTCGAACATTGGCGGTTCCTGCCCCGATCATATCTACTTCTTCCGCAGATTTTTTGGACAGATCAATAATACGGTCGCCAACATAAGGCCCTCTGTCGTTAATGCGTACAATCACCGACCGGTTATTATCAAGATTTTCAACTTTTACAACAGTATTAAACGGTAGAGTTTTATGAGCGGCGGTTAAATCATTCATGTTGAATGTTTCACCATTTGCTGTAAGTTTGCCATGAAAATTAGGGCCATACCAGCTGGCCATACCTGTTCCTATGATCCGGGAGTCTTCCGGGGATTCGGTTCTCGGTTCAGCTCCCGAAGCAGGTCCGGCTCCCGGCCCGCTTCCTCTTTTAACGGTACCGCAGGATGTAAGTAAGATCGCTGCGAATAGAAGCAACGTCAGGTTTAGTAATGGGTGTGTAGACTGATACATGAAAATGACTTGAGACTTTGGTTCAGGTATTGAATTTACGCATTCACCGGATGAAGTAAAACCGCCGGAAAATGTTCCGGTATGTATCCGTATAAAAGTTTACGATGTACGGATTTAGAATTCGAATCCATCACTGAGATTCCTATCTTCACGATTATTTAAAATCAGATTAGAATGACAGTTACACTTTCACTTATTGGAATCACGGCGGCAGTGTCGTTAACGGCCCTCTATGGTAATCAAAAGTTATTGGATGCGGGGATGTTGCGTCCGTACAGAACCGTTCATCAGCAGACATGGTACGAAGTGATTACGTCCGGCTTTTTGCATGCCGGTTTTGGGCATTTGGCAGTAAATATGTTTGTCCTTTTCTTTTTCGGAGGTGTAATTGAACAGACGCTGGGGGTGTACCACTATCTGGCTCTTTATTTTAGCGGCCTGATATTTTCGTCAATTCCGTCACTGGTTTCATACCGGGATGATCCGAATTATGCCACGCTGGGGGCTTCCGGTGCCGTGGAGAGTGTGTTATTCAGCTATATTTTTATTTTTCCGACAGAGACGATCATTATCGTGCTGCTGCCTATTCCCATTCCCGCCTGGATTTTCGGTATCTTATTTCTGGCCTACAGTGTCTACGAGAGTAAGAGGGGGGTGGGGAATGTAAACCACGGAGCCCACATTGCAGGGGCAATCTGGGGTATATTATACCTGATTCTGTTCGTG
>JBBDMD010000012.1:0-3490 GCA_040878515.1 Balneolaceae bacterium
TCATGCAAAACTCTTCTCCTTTTGACAGGATTACCCGACAGGGTTTAACCTTCGACGATGTTCTTTTAGTACCCGGCCATTCAAAAGTTCTGCCCCGTGAGGTTGATACCAAAATAAAATTAACACCTTCACTGACCCTGAACCTGCCTATTTTTAGCGCAGCGATGGATACGGTATCGGAATATAAGATGGCCATTGCATTAGCCAGGGAAGGCGGAATTGCAATGCTTCATAAAAATATGACAATCAAAGATCAGGCGGAGCATGTACGGCTGGTAAAAAGAAGTGAAAGCGGTATGATTGTGGATCCCGTAACTCTGCCTTCTACAGCTACAGTTAAAGATGCCCGGGCGCTGATGAAAAAACATAAAATCGGTGGTATTCCCATTGTTGAGGATGGCAATAAACTGATTGGCATTGTTACCAACCGTGATCTGCGGTTCGAGCACTATGTAGATAAAAAGCTCGGTAATATCATGACCAGCAAAGACCTGGTTACTGCAAAAGAGAATACGAATCTTGAAGAAGCTGAGGAAATCCTTCAGAAATATAAAGTAGAAAAACTTCCGATCGTAGACTCAGATATGACACTGGTGGGGCTGATCACCTTTAAAGATATTGAGAAGAAGATGAATTTTCCCAACGCATGTAAAGACAGTATGGGGCGTTTAAGGGTAGGCGCGGCTGTAGGTGTAACTCCCGATACGTTGGACAGGGTAGAGGCCTTGGTTGAATCGGGTGTGGATATTATTACCGTGGATACGGCCCATGGCCATTCTGAAGGCGTTTTGAAAATGGTAAGAAATATAAAAAATGCATATCCTGATCTGAATATTATTGGCGGCAACATTGCTACTAGAGCCGCAGCCGAAGCCCTTGCGGAGGCCGGCGTTGATGTGGTTAAAGTTGGTGTGGGGCCGGGTTCCATTTGTACAACAAGGGTTGTAACGGGTGTGGGTGTTCCGCAGCTGACGGCAATTATGGAAGTAGCAGAATTTACATCTCAAAATGGTATCGGGCTGATTGCTGACGGGGGGATCAAACAGACAGGTGATATCCCGAAAGCCATTGCCGGCGGTGCCGATGCCGTGATGATGGGTTCTATGTTTGCAGGTGTAGATGAAAGCCCCGGTGAAACAATAATCTATGAATCCAGAAAATACAAGTCGTATCGGGGAATGGGAAGCCTGAGTGCCATGAGCAAAGGATCCAAAGACCGTTATTTTCAGGATGTGGAAGATGATCTGAAACTTGTTCCGGAAGGAATTGAAGGCAGGGTGCCCTATAAGGGCTATCTTGGTGAGGTTGTCCATCAAATGACCGGCGGTTTACGTGCAGCAATGGGATATGTAGGAGCCGCCACAATCGATGATCTGAAGAAAGCTGAGTTTGTACAGATTTCGGCAGCAAGCTATAAGGAGAGTCATCCGCACTCAGTACAGATTACCAAGGAAGCACCAAATTACTCGGTTTCCTGAGGAACAAATATTTGTTATTCTGTTATGAGGAGTATTCTCTGTATATAAATAAACGATATGTGGGATTTTCTGCGTAAAATTTTTTCTGAACAGGATGGCGAGGTCACAGTAGTTGTGATTGATGAGCATGATCCTAATGGGTCCAGTTCTTTTAAGCTGGGTGCTAAAGATATCGTTAAACTTACTCTGCTGGTAATATTTATATCAGTTTTAATTACAACGATTATCTTTTTTGCTACTCCTCTCGGGTCATTCTACCAGCACCAGCAGGATGAGTCGCTGCGGCAACAGGTGCTTTCAATAAGCGACAGGGTACAATCACTTCAAGATTCTCTGGTTGCAAGAGATAATCAGCTCTCGGTTATGAAAAGTGTTTTGCGGGAAGGGTCGGATACATCTTTTGCCCTGATACAACAAAATTTACCTGATCAGCAAAGAGAAAACAGGCCTGCTCAGCAATCTGTATCTGATGTAAACGCATACGAGATGCTTTCCCAAAATGAAATTATTTTCTCCGGAAGATTGGATGCGGCTCCTGATTTTCCCGCCAACTATCCCCTGCAGGGAACATTTACCCAGGGGTATTCAGTAGATCAGGGCCATTTTGGAATTGACATTGCCGCCCGTCCGGGTACTGAGTTTCGGTCGCTTGCTGATGGAACGGTATTGAATGCAAGTTGGACAATTAACTTTGGATACGTAATATATGTGCAGCACGATGAAGGCATAGTGAGTATTTATAAACACGGCTCTAAATTGTTGAAAGAACAGGGCGATTTCGTTTTAAAAGGAGACATTCTTGGTACTATTGCAGATCGTGGAGTCATGAGTTCAGGCTCGCATCTGCACCTTGAAATTTGGAAAAACGGTGTGCCTCAAGATCCAATCATGTATTTAATTAACTGAGCATTAACTTTCATGTTTAATAACAAAGACAAAAATAAAGTGAACGGAACATCCCCACAATCCCCCTCCCTTAATATGATTAGCGAGGGCACAACATTAAAAGGAACCATTAACTCTCAGAATGATATACGTGTTGCCGGTCGTGTGAATGGCGAGGCAATATCAAAAGGAAAACTGATTTTAACTTCCTCCGGTGTGGTGGAAGGGAATGTAAAATCTGCTGAGGCAGATATTGCCGGCAAGGTAGAAGGAGAGTTACGGGTTTCCAATAAACTGATACTTCGTAAATCAGCGGTTATTGATGGCGATATTTACACCAAAACACTGGTTGTTGAAGAAGGAGCTCAAATGAATGGTGCCTGCAGAATGGGCAGTGAAACAGAAACCCTGAAAGCATCGACTGATTCTGATTTTGAAAAAGCCACAACCCTGAAAACAGATGGAAAATCAGAAGAAAAATCAGCAGATAAAAAAAAGTAATTGTTAAAAGACCCAAACCTTAAGAAGTACGCTGAGTATCTTTCACTGGGTACCGAAATTGCCTTAACGGTAAGTGTACCTATTCTAATTGGGTACTGGGTCGACCAGATATTTGAGTTTTCACCGGTTTTCACACTTTTAGGTGTCTTATTGGGAATTGTACTCATGATTTTGACATTTATGAGGCTCATACGAAAAACAGGTAAAAGAGAGTAATAATTACAGTGGATTACATTAAAAAACCGACCACAATTGCGATCTGCCTATTTGCAATTGTGAACCTGATAGTAGCCCTGGGCTTACCCGGCAAAAGTATCCCGGGTTTGATAACCGGTTATTTTCTGGGGACTGCAGCAGTTGTTTTACACTACGTAACCACATCCTATCTTAGAAATGTTGATGAAGACAAGTTCTATATCTATTTCTTATTGTCACTTTTTGTTCGTTTTATGCTTGTGGGAGGCGTTTTTATTTTTATTCTTGTAACAAGAAAAATTGATCATTTAAGCTTTACTGTTAGCTTTATAATTTCTTATATTTTCCATTCTGTAATTGATGTGATTTTAATCAATCAAAAAATTTCTAAACAATCTGATAAATCGACAGCTTGAAATGAGTCAAAACCT
>JBBDMD010000012.1:3590-8816 GCA_040878515.1 Balneolaceae bacterium
TCAAAAAATTTCTAAACAATCTGATAAATCGACAGCTTGAAATGAGTCAAAACCTTCGCCGGCTAGCTGCAATACTCCTTTTTTTATTGGTAATTCATCCTACAGTTCTGGCTGCACAAACTGATGATGGTGACGAGAACATAATCGATGTATTGGGCAAAGTTGTTGATCATGATTATTTTGAAACACCCTTTGGTAAAATTTATCTTCCAAGAATCTTGTTAGCAGACGGCGAGTTGTATGTTTACGCAAATACACAATCTGCAATCGATTCGGAGGAATTTATCAGCGAGGATGGAGTACTTGTCAAAGCAGACGGTACACCGGTGACGCTGGATTTCTCTATCACCTCGCATTTGTTATATGTATGGTTTGGATTTCTGCTATCGATTTTAGTAACAGCCTGGGCTGCCAGCAGGTATAAACGGGGAATTGGGGCCAAAGTTGAGCCCAAAGGAGCCTTTCATAATATTTTTGAAGTGTTATTTGTATTTGTTCGAGATGATATTGCAAAAGAATTTATACCGCAAAATAAGCATTTAAAATATATCCCTTACTTATTCTCAATATTTTTGGGGATAAGTTTTATGAATTTGTTTGGATTATTACCATGGGCAGTTTCGGCTACGGCCGATCTTACGGTAACGGCTACACTGGCGGGGATTACATTTTTTATTACTCAGTTCAGCGGATCCAAGGATCACTGGGAGCATGTATTTTTGTACCCAGGTGTTCCGGTTTGGACGCGTTTCATTTTAACACCTGTAGAGATCTTAGGGCTGTTTACCAAACCATTAGCATTAGCTATTCGTCTGTTTGCAAATATGCTTTCAGGTAAAATAATGATTGTGGCTATTTTAGGGCTGATATTTATCTTTGCAGACCTGTTTGGAAGTGCAGTGGGTTACGGAACAAGTGTATTTTGGGTGGCATTGACTGCCAGCCTTTACTTTTTGAAGGCACTTGTTGCTCTTATTCAGGCATATGTATTTACACTGTTATCTGCCGTCTTTATTGGAATGGCAGTTGAAGAACATCAACATGATGAATCTCATAAAGCTAGTACCAGTGCGAGTGCAGTGAGTACTATTGAGTAATTCATCTCAAAAATAAAAAACCATCAATTAAACTAAATAACAAAAAGTTATGGAATTAGGATTATTAGGAGCAGGTATTGGAGCCGGAATTATTGCAGTTGGAGCCGGTATCGGTATTGGAATGATTGGTAAAGGTGCTACTGAAAGTATAGCAAGACAACCGGAAGCTGCGGGAGACATCAGGGGTGCGATGCTTCTAACTGCTGTATTCATTGAGGGTATTGCCCTTATTGGTGCGATTGTTTGTACACTTCTCGTACTTCTATAAAAAACGTAACCATCTATTATGAATTCGTTTTTTTTAGCAGGAGGAGGCTTACTCTCTTTCAATACGGGCTTTGCAATTTGGGTTCTTATATCAACCATTGTCTTTGTATTTCTAATGCAGAAGTTCTTAGTGCCTCCTATTATGAAGGCATTAAACGACCGTGAAGCCCAGATCAAAGATTCATTGGAGTCTGCAGAGAAAGCTCTTGCCAAGGCTGAGCAAATCTCAAAAGACAATGATAAGGCATTGAAAGAAGCTGAAATTCAGGCACAGAAAATCAGAAAAGAAGCACTTGAAGACGCTGAGCTTCTGCGATCGGAAAAGATTGAAAAAGCCAAACAGGACGCAGCAAAAATTCTGCAAGATGCAAAAAACACTATTGAGCAAGAAAAAACAAGGGCACTTGTGGAATTGAGAGATGAGGTGGCAGATCTGGCAATCAGATCTGCTTCTATTATTATCGATTCAGAACTCGATGAAACCAAAAACAGAAAACTTGTCGATTCATTTATTAAGGATCTAACAAAGACTAATTAACCCTCATGATAGCAAAAGCAGCAAGGCGATACGCAAATGCTCTCTTGGAAACAGCTATTGAACTTGATATCCTGGAAGAAGTAAAAAAAGATATGCAGTTCGTTAAAAATACTGTTGATCAGTCGAAAGATTTGCGGATTTTTTTAAAAAGCCCGGTTATTAAACCAGAGCTTAAAAAAGCTGCCCTTCATGAGATCTTTGATGGTAGAGTTAGTGATATAAGTATGAAGCTGATTAAGATACTCTCTTCTAAAAAAAGGGAAAACCTGCTGCTTGATATCACTAAAGGGTTTATGGAGTTGTACAACAACCATCATGGTATTATTGAGGTAAATGTTTCAACAGCCTTTGATCTTACTGCAGAATTAAATAGTGAGCTACACAAAAAATTAGAATCAACTACCGGAAAAAAAGTGGAATTAATCACAGTCACCAATAAGGATTTAATAGGTGGATTAACAGTGAGAATAGACGACACGGTAATTGACGGTTCAGTTAAGTATAAATTAAACCAGCTAAAGGATAAGTTTACAGCATCAGCTGTTTAATAAAAATTTAGGATAAATAATGAGTCAAGTCAGACCTGACGAAGTATCAGCAATTTTAAGAAAACAACTTTCCGGTTTTGACGGAGAAGCAGAAGTATACGATGTGGGTACTGTTCTCGAAGTAGGTGACGGTATTGCCCGTGTATATGGCCTCTCTAAAGTACAAGCCGGCGAATTGGTTGAACTTCCGGACTCCCTGGACAGTGATGGAAATCCTGTTCGCGGGATGGTACTAAACCTGGAAGAAGACAATGTGGGAATTGTACTTTTCGGTTCTTCAAATGTTGTTGAAGAAGGCCATACCGTAACCAGAACAAAGAATATTGCTTCACTGAATGTTGGTGAAGGGCTTCTGGGCCGGGTAATTGACCCACTTGGCAGGCCTATGGATGGCAAGGGAAATATTTCTGGAAAAACCATAGTATCTCCACTTGAACGAAAAGCCCCGGGTGTTATCTATCGTGAGCCTGTTAGTGAACCACTTCAAACAGGTATTAAGGCAATTGACTCCCTGATACCGATTGGGCGCGGGCAGCGGGAACTGATTATTGGTGACCGTCAAACCGGAAAAACAGCTGTTGCCATTGATACGATTATCAATCAGAAATTTACTCAGGATACCGATAAACCAGTTTACTGTATTTATGTTGCTATCGGCCAAAAAGGCTCAACAGTTGCTTCAATCGTGAGCACACTGAAAGAGTACGGAGCATTTGACTACACCGTTGTTGTGTCAGCTCCGGCCAGTGCATCGGCACCCATGCGTTATATTGCTCCGTTTGCAGGAGCTGCAATTGGAGAGTATTTCAGGGATACCGGCCGTCATGCGCTCGTTATTTATGATGATCTCTCAAAGCAGGCCGTTGCATATCGCGAGTTATCATTGTTATTGAGAAGACCTCCCGGACGTGAAGCTTATCCCGGTGATGTATTCTATCTTCACAGCCGGTTACTGGAAAGAGCCTCTAAGATTATTGACAATGATAATGTTGCCCGGCAGATGAATAACATACCTGATGAACTGGTACCGAAAATGAAAGGCGGCGGTTCTTTAACGGCACTACCTGTTATTGAAACTCAGGCTGGTGATGTGTCAGCGTATATTCCAACAAACGTAATTTCCATTACAGACGGTCAGATATTTTTGGATACGGATCTGTTTAATTCAGGTAACCGTCCGGCTATTGATGTGGGTATTTCCGTATCCCGTGTGGGTGGAGCCGCACAGGTTAAATCGATGAAGAAACTATCCGGTACTTTGAAACTGGATCTGGCCCAGTATCGTGAACTGGAAGCCTTCGCTAAATTCGGTTCCGATCTGGATGCAACTACGCAGCGACAGTTGAAAAGAGGTGAGAGAACCGTTGAACTGATGAAACAGGGTGAGTATCAGCCGCTTCCGGTTGAGCAGCAAATTGTTTTATTGAAAGTAAATAACGAAGGGCTGCTTGATAAACTGCCTGTGAATAAGATTCGGGAATTTGAAGATATGTTCCTTGAAACAGTTTCAGCAAAATATTCAAAGAAAATGGAAACATTATCCAAATCAGGTACTCTGGATGATGCATTTGGAGAAGAAATTGTTAAGACTGCTAATAGCACGATTGATCAAATATTAGCCGCAACTGAGGCATAATTAATGGCAAATTTAAGGGATATACGGAATCGGATCTCATCCATTGAGAACACGCAGCAGATTACCAAAGCTATGAAAATGGTGGCTGCTGCCAAACTCAGAAAAGCTCAACAGCGGATGAATTCTACCCGGCCTTATGCTAAAAAAATGCAAAGTGTTGTTGACCGGCTGGTTTCCGGAACAGGAGTGGAGAACAGACTGCTTAGGTCTCCCGAGGAGGTCAAAAAAGTATTGATGATAGTAGTCGGTTCAGATCGCGGATTGTGTGGTGGTTTCAATAATAATCTTTTTAAACAGGTAGAAAAAACCATTGAAGAGAAGTACAGCCGGTTTCAGCAGAATAATACTCTGGATATCATTACAATTGGCAGGAAAGCAGATGGCTATTTTAAAAAGCGAAAATATAATGTCATAGATTCCAATATCGGATTTTTTGACCAGCTGAACTATCAGGATACATCAGCTATCATGGAATATGCTACTGAAAATTTTGCCACCGGAACCTACGACAAAGTTCTGATTGCTTTCAACGAATTTAAGACGATAATTGCTCAAAACAGGCTTATTGAAGAAGTTTTGCCTATACATCAGGAAAATGATGATGAAGTGAATGAATTATCAGAAACAAATGATTATATTTTCGAGCCTGATTCAGATACTATCTTAGATGAGATATTACCTGTTCATTTGAATATGCAGTTATGGAGAGCCGTTCTTGAGTCGAATGCTTCTGAACAGGGAGCACGCATGGCGGCCATGGATAACGCGACAGAAAATGCGAAAGAACTTAAAGACGAACTTACACTGAAGTATAATCAGGCCCGGCAAAGTGCAATTACTACAGAAATTTCCGAAATTGTATCGGGTGCCCAGGCGCTTCAGGATACTTAAAACAGTGATTTAAAGGTGATGATTTTTGGTAAATCCGTTGAGCTTTATGTCTCAAGGTTAAAGTAAAAGTTTTGACGTATTGGACTTTATAGGAGGGATGGCAGAGTGGTCGAATGCGGCGGTCTTGAAAACCGTTGAGGCGCAAGTCTCCGGGGGTTCGAATCCCTCTCCCTCCGCATTTTATTGTGGTGATATAGAGATATATAAACTGTAGAGAATCAGATGCATCAGGTCTCCTTCGATGCAGAA
>JBBDMD010000013.1:0-1570 GCA_040878515.1 Balneolaceae bacterium
TGTGCAGTCTAATTAACTTGAGTTTGAGATGTGATTGAATGCGATAATTAAATACGTCACCCTGAGCCTTTCGACAGGCTCAAGACAAGCGCAATTCCGAAGGTGTTTTCGTTGGATAGGAGAAGTGGGCGTTCACTAAGGTCGACCAACAAAAATTAACCGTCATCCTGATGCAGATCAGGATCTCCAGGTATATGGGTTCAATATGATCAATGGATTTTGCATACTCTTTTGCCTGAGATTCTGAAATGAATTCAGAATGACGCAGAGGATGGAGCGTAACCGGAATGGAATAATTTTTAAACTTAAGGCCGATAAGCTCTATTTTACGTTGAATCTTAATAGAGATTTTATCCTATTTTTATTGATATTTATACGGTTTACAGGGACGAATAACCGAATCTCAACCACAATAAATTAACTCACATTGATCACCTCTCTCTACATAAAAGATTTTGCACTCATTGACGAGCTGGACGTGAAGTTTGAACATGGATTAAATGTCCTGACCGGTGAGACCGGCGCCGGGAAGTCGATCATCATTGGAGCATTAAATATGATACTGGGTGAAAGAGCGGATCTGGATGTGATACGCCAGGGTGCAGACAAAGCGATTTCAGAAGCGACACTTAAGGTAGGTGATAACAAGTGGCTCAGAACACTACTGGCAGAGCATGAGGTTGAATACTCTGAGTTTCTCATTTTAAGGCGTGAAATTCGTCAGACCGGCAGCCGTGCGTTTATCAATGATACACCGGTTAATATTTCCGTGTTGAAACTGGTAGGCGATCAGTTGGTAGATCTGCATGGACAGCATGATCATCAGCTGCTTTTAAAAGATGAAAATCACCTGAGTGTGATTGATCAGTTTGATTCGGTTAAACCGGTTCTGAAAAAGTATCAAACGGAATACAATCAGATGTCCATTCTTCAGAAAGAACTTCGCGATTTAAAACGGCGTGAAAAAGAGTTAAAGGAGAAAACGGAGCTCTATCAATTTCAGGTGAAAGAGCTTGAAACGGCCGAGCTCAATGCTGATGAAGAGGAGGAGTTGATTGCAGAGATGAATCTGCTGGATAATGCAGAGGATCTGGACCAAAAGGCGTTGGCTATAACGGAGATCGGAGCCGGTGAGGAGGTCAGTTTGATTCAGTTGATGAACACAATCAAGCTGCATCTGGAAGATATGGCGCGAATTGAACCGGAGTTTGAAAATTATCTGCAGGAGATCAATACAGCGCGTATCAGTGTACAAGAGGCGATACAGTTTACAGAACGCTATCGGGATCAGATTGAGTTTAATCCTCAGCGACTTGAATCCCTGCGTCGGAGACAATCAGAATTGAATCGTTTGCAGAAAAAATATATGCGATCCATTCCGGAGTTGATCAGCTACTACAATGAAATCCGCGATGAGTTGAATATCGCTGAAAATTTTGATCTGGAGCTCGAAAAAATAAACAGCAAAATCGGGTTACAGGCTCAAAATCTGACAGACAGAGCGATTGAATTGCACCAAAAGAGAGTCGAAATAGGCAAACAACTTTCAGCTGAAATTGTTGAATCATTG
>JBBDMD010000014.1:0-1569 GCA_040878515.1 Balneolaceae bacterium
AAACCAGGCTTAATTCTCCTTTTGAATTTATCAGGTTTACATTTCCGGCATCAGATTGCAAAAATTGACGGCCCTCAACCCCATCCAGCAGTATGTGGCCACTCATGCTTCTAAGATTCGAAGTTATTTTTTTAGGAGTCTGAACAACAAATTTAAACTGAATCCCATCACTTCCAAAATAACCAGTTGATGCCTGCTTTTTTTCAACAGATGCCGTTATTGAATTTCTGCTCTGACTCAAGATAATTCTATAGTTATCCAGGCTTTTGGATCCAGACCAAATGGAAAATCCCCTCTTAACGTAAAGCTCTACAAGTACGCCGTTAATATCCGGATTGTGAATCACTTCAATATCACCGGAAGGTGTAAAAACAGATAGTTCAGGAATGCCTTTTACAGTAAAAAAACGGGATCTGTATGGGTCTTGCTGTTCCGGGGAATGTTGTTGTTGTGCAGTTGCAAAATGTATCTGGCGCGCACTGGATATGCTTGTCAGAGCAACAGAAAATAAAAGTAACAAAAAAACAGGGATCGTTCTCATATCGCGATTTTAGGTCTATAGATACTGCATAGTACGTTGATTATACGATCCGGTTTCAATTTTAAAATTTATCTGAAAACAGATGAATCATAAACTGAATATGATCATTCAGTTCCCGTTCTATAAGATCTGCACCTTTTTGAATATCCTTGCGGGGCACATTCTCCGCGAAACGTTTATCCTTTAATTTTTTCTTCACTGATTTAACCTTCATATCAGAAAATCCATTTGGGCGCATCAGTGAAACGGCATTCATAAATCCCGAGAGTTCATCACAGGCAAATAAATATCTCTCTATTTCACTTTCCGGCTCTTTACCGGTTCGTTCAGGGGCATGTGCCCGAATGGCAGAAATAATCGATTCGCTGTAACCATGAACGGGAAGTATCTCATTCACGGCTTTATTTGGGTGTTCATCCGGATATTTTTCCCAGTCCAAATCGTGCAGCAGTCCTGCACTCCACCACTCTTCAATTTCTGTCTGCGGCTTGTTTAAAGCTTTTGCATAGCCCTCCATGGCGAATGCCACCATCTGTGAATGCAGCCGAAGACTTTCAGATTCTATGTAACTTTCCAATAAATGCTTTGAATCTTCTCTTTCCGGCATAATTACTTTATTTCGTTTAGAATTTCCCTTGCTTTCAGCCGGTTATATTCAAATGCAAAATTCCTGTAGTTGATCATGTCCACAATTGTACCGATTAAACAAAGGCCGCCGGTAAAAACGTAAAGAAGGCCCATACCGATCTGACCCACCAAAAATCTATGAATGCCTGCTACTCCGAGCAATCCGATGAGTGCCAGTACAAGCAACAGCACAGGATCTCTTCTGCGCGCCCTATATAGGTTTGAAAACAGTTTCGCTTCCTCTTCGTCCATATCCCTTAACATTTCACCAATATATTGCGACTCTTCACCTTCCAGTTCAGGTAGATATTCAAATACTTTCATTGTGTGATTTCATTTTTAAAGTTGTAATTTCGGTGAAATATTTTAACGATTCGGGCACTAATCATTAATATTGCAAA
>JBBDMD010000015.1:0-8667 GCA_040878515.1 Balneolaceae bacterium
CCGGTACCGGATGATTTTGTGGAAAAATTGGGTACAAAGATCTTCTCCCTGTCTGATTCGGGTATTCCCGAACCTGAATCACGAATGGTTATGATTGCGGTTTGCTGCCGGTTTTGAAGTGTAAAGAATATTTCGGAACAGCCGGGACCGGATGCTTCAATCCCGTTTTTTATCAGGTTTATAAATACCCTTCGCAATTCATCCCTGATACCATGAACAATCAGATTTTTTGATGGCAGATCGAGTGTAAAATTTACATTTTCATCAAACAGGTACAGTTCGGATACAGACTCAACCAGTTTGTTAAGGTTTATTTCCTGAAAGGGTTCACTAACGGGTTTGGCAAATTTTGAAAAATCGGATGCAATTTTATTCAGAGATTCGATCTGCTCAATCACATTGGCTGCCGTGCGTTCAATAATGGGCTTAAGCTCCATAACATTTGAAGGATTTTTTTCAAGCTGCCGCTGGAGGTGCTGAAGATTCAGTTTCATGGGAGTCAGTGGATTTTTAATTTCGTGGGCTACCTGCTGTGCCATCTCTTTCCAGGCAGCTTCCCGTTCTGCTTTCAGTAATTCTCTCTGAGTCTCTTCCAGCCGTTCCACCATCGTGTTATAAGCCCTGGCAAGCGAACCAATTTCATCACTGCTTGTAACTTCAACTTGTGTTTTTAAATCTCCCCGGGAAATTTTGGTAAGCCCGTTCTGAATAAGCTGAAGAGGCTTGGTTAGCCTGTTGGACATAAATATGGTTCCGGCAATAAACAGTGCGAATATGGCAAGAAATATCCCAAACAGATAACTGGTGGTTTCAAGAAGCTGTTCTGTGTAGATGGGTGACTGCAAAAAAGTAGGTATGGCAATGGCGCCTATGGGCTCATTGTTCTGGTTTAAAATAGCTCTGTAGCCGATCAGCAACGTTTCACTGCCAATTTGATCCGTTGTGATGTAGTGCTTTCTTTCCCGGTTATAGAGAAAATCATAGGCCGGGTAAGGCATAACGGATGGCATAATATACTGCTGAAAAATTTGCGGGGTTGTTGATTCTGATACAGTTGCCCCGGAGTAGAATATAGCATCCGCATCAAGTGGTGATGACAGCCTTGAGAGTGATGAAACAGATGCCTGATTCTCAGCATTACTTAACTCGGCACTTACCGACTCACCCAGTGCATTGATTTTATTAACCAACTCACGCTCTACATTTTGTTGATTTTGATTACTGACCGCGTATCGGGTGGCAAACGTCAGGACAATGAGAAAGATAAGGGTTGACAGTGTAAGGCCGTCTAAAAGCCGGTGTTGAAATTGTCTGCTCTGCCCAAACAGGCTGAAACTGCGAAATCCGGCCATGCCCAGCAAAGCGAAGATAAATAGCCCAAAGAAAATAAGGATGATCTGCAGCCGGAAATAGGAGAACAAATGCCTGTTAAAACCTGTGAAAGGAGTACTCACTTTAACAATTTGATGATCCGATTTTTTAAGTAAAACTTCACGGAATTTTCCCTGAGAAGTAATATTGGTTATAAATGCAATGGAATCGTTCATTGCTATCTGAGCTTCTCGTTCAGGCAGGCGGTTATATTCAGGCTGATTGTTGTATGTGCCAAGTAAAGTGTTCCTGGAAACTTTGAAACTGTCAAATTCAGCAAGATAAAAACTTTGTTTCCAGTCTTCCCCGGTGGCGGCTGCCAATACTGCACGTATAGGTTTATTATAATCGGGAAGTTCCTGGTAAACAGCGCCAAAAACCCAGGCAATAATCTGGTTGTACTGAGATTCATCATAAATCGGAATCCAGCCACGGTAAAATGAGATGTAATTTTCGGGTAATGCCGTTGGCCTTCCCCAAATGATCGGCCTGTTTGTTTCCATTCGAAGCTGCTCTTCGTTATGAGAAGTTTCCATGAAACCGAAATTGAAGGAGGCAGTCCAGGCAGGTGAATCCAGATTGGTAGAATAATCAATGATTTGGCGGCCACTTGCAGTAAGCAGCTGCAGGTCGAACGCAAGTGACCTCCATTCCGGTCTGATCGACGATTCAACGGCTCTCTGAAACTGTGCCTGTACATTGGAGATCCGGCGCTCAATATCTTCACTGCTCAGGAATATCAGTTCCTGTTCAAGATTACTGAGCAGTGTTCGTAGAACTTCATCCGATTCAGTTGTTTGTTCCTCGGAAAATTCTGTTGCCTTTGCCAGTAATTCACGGTCAATTCTGGAGTTGGAGGCATTCCAGACTATCGAATAAATAGCGATGGAAGCCAGAAAAACTCCAATAATCATCCTTCTGAATCCCGACATATTGTTGAAGGCTTCCCTGCGAGTCTGTACAAAATGATTGATCAGCAGAATGGCTGAAAAAATGAAAAAGCTCAGGATAAAAGACCAGCCAGGGAAGTACTGAAAGTCAAGAAATATCTCGGCCAAATAACTGCACACGATAAAACTGAAGGAAGACAAAATTATAATAAGAGAACTTTTGTCCTGTTCACTGATAAATAAAAAATATCCGACAGACATGATGATTCCGGCACAGGCTGTAAAAAAGATTCCCGATGAGAGGTAAAACAGAAATGTCTGAATATTCGGAGCAAGATTCAGATCCAGCAGCGGTATATCGGTGGTAGCAAGCAACTGTTCAGTAGAACTAATGAAAAACAGCAGCAGAATCACGGATATAAATCCCAGCAGCAGGGATAAACCAATCGTGCGCAGATGGTATTCATTAGGATTTTTTCGGATGTAATTGTGCAGGAACTGAAAGCAGTTAAAAAATATCAAAAACAGAAACAGTGAATGAAACAGATAAGTAGTCAGTTTATACGTCGAATCTGTATCCGGAACATCAAGCCAAACGGGATAAATCGATACCCAATACTCTAATAATCCGGAATTCATAAGGATCATCCAGGTTACAAAAATAGAAGTGATCTGTAAAAAAAAAGTGGAAGGATTTTTCTTGTAAAGGGATACCCAAATAATAATACAGACAAAGATGGAGATAACAATAATCAAATGGAATATAGATCGCCAGGTTGAGATCTGATCTTTGTATATATTTTCATAACGGGCCAGATTGGCAGGATTGGCGTAAACAACGCCTACTGAATCCTCAGAAATAGTAGACAACTTCCGGTAGGTAACCTGGTCGGGCAGCGGATTAAAAAAATTGAAAGTAACCGGATAGAGATTTTGAAGATCAGGATGCCCGGACAGGTTGTAGTTCACATCCCTTGCAAGAGGCAGGTTGGAAGTTTGTTCTAACTTCTTTGCAGTTATGAGTTGATAATCATTATTGTCTTCTTCAAATTCAACATAACCAAGTAACAAGATGACATTATTACGCTTTATAACAGATACTTGGAGAGTGTCAGAAAAAGAGCTGTCTTCAATATCAGCCGGGGATAGCTGAAATCCTTTCCATAGCCAGGGTTCATTATTGCGGTAAAGAGAGACACTCCAGAAATCGTTCTCATTCAGCCGGCTGTAAATAAAATTCCGATTTTGGTTCGAGGAGATGAATATTTGAAACCGGCCAAGCAACTGATCAGTGGTTTCAATAAAATCGGATTCAATACGATTCATTAAATCTTTCGCGGTATCCAGGCTCTGATTAATAATCCGTTCGGTGTTATCCGGGGTTGGGGAGCTTACATACCGGGAATATTCAAAATAGAGATAGCCGGCTGCTAATACGAACAAAAAGATAAAAAAAGTCCGCAGGGGATATGTTAAGGGAGAAGCCAAAAGCTGCCGGTATTAAAAAGTTTGAAGAAAGTATTCGCAGAAACGATCAGGGTTATAGCTGTTCATTTCAAATAGTTTCAATAAAATATTGATCCATTGAGATCAGCTGTCAACCACTTTTGTGATTTCAGCATCGTTCCACATTCGTTCAATTCCGTAAAAATTTCGTTTCTCTTCGTTAAAAATATGAACTACCACATTTACATAGTCAAGGATAATCCAACGTCTTGCATCCATACCCTCTTGCTTCCATACACTCTCTCCAAGCTCTTTTTTAGTGTTCTCTGTTACACTATTTGCCAGCGCGCGAATCTGGGTTTCGGAAGTACCGCTGCAAACGATAAAATATTCAGCTAGTGTTGTCAATCCGCGTACATCGAGTATTAAAATGTCGACTCCTTTTTTTTCAAGCAGTCCTTCTTTAATAGCATCAATCAGTTTTTCAGTATCAGTATCGCTTTTAAAAGTCGACTTTTTTACTGTATCAGTAGAATTTGTCATAGGCAGTTATTATAGGTTAAGTGATTCATGATCAGCTCCAATCACAAGAGTTACATCCAGATAATAATCAGGTGATTCTTCTCTCAGGATCTGTTCTTCAGGTATCCCGATGGCTTTTGCCACACGGCGTGCATTTTCCATGTGCCCGCTTCGGGAAATAATGATGCTGTTTTCTAAGTTAAAATGGTCAAAATTTCCGGTTTCCACTACATCAAATCCGAACTCTCTTAAAGAACCAGTATATCTTGTTGCTAAACCGGGCACGCCGCAGCCATTTAATACTTCCAGCTGAATAATTTCACTAATGAGTGCCTGGTCTGTTTCAACCCGGTCGTTTATAATTCTTGGATAGATAAGCCTTGTTGCAAGTGCAATAATGAGCAGTAAAAGAAGTATTCCAAGAAAACCAATTGCTGAATTAAGGAGTAAAGTTTTTTGGCTGTCTTTAAGTGTTGGCTGATCCATCAATAAGATTAATACCCGGGTACTCTCCTGTTAAATGGGTTGTTGTATGAATTTCCATAACCAAATGGTATGTGACCAAACGATGAATAATAGGGATTATTGGAAAACTCAAGAGATATACGGGTATTGGGAGATAGTTTATAATCAAATCTTGCCCGGTCAATAACAATTTGCGCGCCCATACTGTTACTGTTATTCATAAAACTATTGCCAAAAGGAGAGTGTAAAACAGAAATGTCGAGCATTGCATCCATCCTTTCACTTATATCAAACTGCATAGAATTGGTATAGGCATTAATATTTTGAGCCTGCCCGCCAAAATTTGAGAAAGACATAGAGTAGGAGTGGTTCATAGTCATATTGAGCATATTCATCCAGTTTCCGGGAGAAGATGAATCCTGAGTATGAGTCACAGTAGCACTATACTCTTCAGGAGAGTGCAGATTATCTCTGAGCTGAGCTTGTGCAATCAGAGTTGTGCTTAAAAAGATGAAAGTAAATGCGTAAAGTAATTTCATAAGCTTATAGTATTTCTTCTGTGAACGGACATACTTATAGTTAATTATACAAAATCATGATGAGTTAGTAAATAAGTTACCAAACTTTCCTTAATAAATTAACTGATCTTTACGTTTAGTTAACCAAAAGGTAAAAACAGCTTGTTAAGCCAATAAAAATAGAATATATTTACAAGCTTCCTTTTATATGAAATTTTAACTCAAAAATCACTACTGTTTTGAAAATGAAACTTACGGATTTCAAGTTTGAAACCGAAGAATTTAATGTTCCGGACGAACCTGTTGATCCAAGAGACTCATCCAAGTTAATGGTCTTAAACAGGGAAGACCAATCGATAAAACACGAAACGTTTAAAGATATCCATAAATACATGAACGAGGGAGATGTAATTGTGTATAACAACACAAAAGTATTTCCCGCAAAATTAAAAGGTAAAAAAGAGAAAACCGAGGCGGATATTGAGGTATTTTTACTTAGAGAGCTGCAGCCCGAAAATATGCTCTGGGATGTATTGGTAGAACCTGCCAGGAAAATTCGTATTGGTAATAAACTCTATTTTGGCGAAGACCTGATGGCCGAAGTTGTGGATAATACCACCTCGCGAGGACGTACTATTCGGTTTTTATACGATGGTCCCAATCAGGATTTGTACAGCCGACTCGACGAGATCGGAGAGATGCCGCTGCCTCCTTATATAGAGCGTGAGCCAAAAGAGAGCGACAAAGAACGTTATCAAACCATTTTTGCGAAAGAGCGGGGGGCTGTTGCTGCACCGACTGCGGGTATGCACTTTTCGGAAGAGCTGGTGAAAAAGCTTGAAGATAAAGGCGTTGAATTTTTACCCGTTACTCTGCATATCGGATGGGGTACATTCAGGCCGGTTGAAGTGGAGGATCTTACAAAACACCGCATGGATTCGGAAAATTACTACATCTCGAAAGAGACTTCAGACAGAATAAATGTGGCACTGAAAAGCAAAAAGAATAAAGTGGTTGCCTGTGGCACTTCTGCTGTACGTGTGATTGAGACCAGCGTGATGGCCAGCGGGATGTCGAAAGCGGGAACGGGATGGACAGATAAATTTATCTATCCTGATTATCCGTTTAAGATCACCGAAGCCGTAATTACAAACTTTCATCGCCCCGAATCAACACTGCTAATGCTGGCAGCTTCCTTCGGAGGGTTTGAATTTGTAAAAGAAGCCTACAAAGAAGCTGTTGAAAAAGATTACAGATTCTTTTCCTTTGGCGATGCAATGCTGATTCTATAGAAAAACTGAATTGTGACTGAAAAACGGTTCGCTCTTATCATTCCTGCAGCCGGTTCAGGATCAAGGCTTGGAAACAGTACTCCAAAGCCTTACCTGGAGATTGCCGGCGCAGCAATTTTGGAGCATACACTGAATCGCTTTTCTCAGTTTTCGAATTTACAGGAAGTTATTGTAGCCACTTCTGCCGGATACAGGGATCAAACCCGTGAAATTCTGAACCGGGTTTTCCCGGGAATCAAAACACAGGTTTCAGATGGGGGGGAAGAGCGGCAGGATTCGATCAGTAATGCTTTAGAGAAAATTTCTGCCGATGTTGATCTTGTTGCCGTACACGATGCGGTGAGACCATTTATTACCCATGAAGTGATCTCTGCTTGTCTGGAAAGAGCTGCTGTTGATGGCGGGGCCATTGTGGCGGTACATGCAAAAGACACGATTAAAATATCAAACCGAAAAGGAATTGTTTTATCTACACCAGACAGGAGTAATTTGTGGCAGGCTCAAACTCCCCAGATATTTCAGATTGATATTATCCGAAAAGCATACCGGAATGCAGCAGAGAAAAATTTGTCAGGAACAGACGACTCCTCGCTGGCAGAACAGGTGGGCGGACAGGTTGCGCTGATAGAAGGAAACAGGGAAAATTTTAAGATCACTTATCCGTTGGACCTGCAACTTGCTGAGTTGCTGCTAAACAACAAAAAAGGATTATGAATATAAGAGTGGGACTGGGATTTGATGTTCATCAATTTGAGGACGGAAATGAGATTATCCTTGGCGGAATTTCCATTCCATTTAATAAAAAGCTGAAGGGCCATTCGGATGCAGACGTTCTGTTGCACTCCATAGCCGATGCCCTGCTGGGTGCACTGGCACTGGGTGATATTGGCACTCACTTTCCAGATTCGGATGAAGCCTATAAAAATGCGGACAGCGGGCAGTTACTGAAGCAGGTCTATCAGTTAGTTAATAACAAAGGTTATCAGCTTGGGAATGTTGATGCAACAGTGGTTGCTGAATTGCCAAAACTGAATCCCCATATGGATTCGATAAGAAAAAAAATAGCGGATCTGTTGAATTGCAGCATAGAACAGATATCGGTGAAGGCTACTACAAATGAGAAGTTGGGCTTTATAGGCAGGGAAGAGGGATTAAGCGTGCATTCTGTTGTTTTAATTGAAAGGATTGCATTGTAGATGGAAGCTTTTATACAAGACTTGGTGAATTGGATACTGACTCTGTCTCCGCTTAGTATTTATACAATTTTTGTGGTCGTTGCTTACACAGAGAATATTATTCCGCCCATACCCGGTGATATACTGGTGGTTTTCGGGGGATACCTGGCAGCTGAAAGCGTAATCAGTTTTTCTGTTGTTTTGGGATTAACGACTATTGCATCTGTAGTTGGTTTTATGAGCCTTTATGCAATTGGAGCCTACTGGGGCGATCAGATTGAGATCCAGAGAAAAAGATTCTGGATGATGCGTTTTATTGATGTAAAATATTTCGACAAGGCAAAGAGATGGATGCAGCGCTGGGGTCTGAAAGTAGTTTTTGCAAACCGGTTTCTTGCCGGAACCCGCTCCGTGATCTCACTTACAGCTGGTATTACGAAGACAAAAGTCTATCCGACGATTTTGAATTCCACTCTCAGTTCATTGCTCTGGAATGGCATTCTGCTTTGGCTTGGCTGGCTGGTTCATGAAAACTGGCAGGTAATAGGTAATTATCTGAATATCTACGGAACGGTGATCCTTGCAGTTATTGCAATAATAATCGCCACTAAATTACTTTATAATTACCGGAAGGTGAGAAAAAAGAAGTTTTAAAAAATACAATTAAAAAGGTTGATTAATTTGATAGATGTTTTTAGCTTACACGTCTTTCGCAAATAGGAAATAGCAGGGAATATTTGCATGAAATTGAAGCTGGTGTTCAGCGGATAGAAACTTGTTATGAAAAATAATGAGAGATTTGTCTGCAGTGCCGCAAAGGTTAAATCCTGTTTGAAATATTGAAGAGTACCAGGCCAGTGTAGCTCAGGGGTAGAGCAACGGTTTTGTAAACCGTCGGTCGTCGGTTCAAATCCGGCCACTGGCTCATTAGTTTGGGGGGATACCAAAGCGGCCAACTGGGGCAGACTGTAAATCTGTTGTCGTAAGA
>JBBDMD010000016.1:0-1547 GCA_040878515.1 Balneolaceae bacterium
AATAATAAAATAGGTTTCATTGGTTTTTCTTTATCAAAACGGGATTTAGCAGTACCTTGTTACTATACGTTAACCTAACAGAAAAATACAATTATGAGTTTAATCGAAGATATACATGCGCGGCAGATACTGGATTCGCGCGGAAATCCAACGGTAGAAGTTGATGTGGTTTTAACAAATGGCATTCTGGGCCGGGCGGCTGTACCTTCCGGAGCATCAACAGGGGAATTTGAAGCTGTTGAGTTGAGAGACAATGACAAGAGTTACTATTTAGGGAAAAGTGTCCGCAATGCCGTTGAAAATGTAAATGATAAAATTGCTGATGAACTGATTGGCTATCCCGCCTACTTACAGACAGAGATCGACCAGATCATGATTCAGCTTGACGGATCTTCAAACAAAGAAAACCTGGGCGCCAATGCCATTCTGGGTGTATCAATGGCAGTAGCCAAAGCAGCGGCACAGGCCAGCGGCCTGCCCCTCTGGCGTTACCTGGGCGGCGTAAATGCAAAAATGCTGCCTCTGCCCATGATGAACATCATAAATGGCGGATCGCATGCCGACAATAATGTTGATCTTCAGGAATTTATGGTGATGCCTGCAGGTGCAAAATCATACAGCCATGCCGTTCAAATTGGCGCGGAAATTTTTCACAATCTTAAAAAAGTGCTCTCCGGCAAGGGTTACAACACATCCGTGGGAGATGAAGGTGGTTTTGCACCCGATTTAAAATCAAATGAAGAGGCCGTGGAAGTAATTTTACTGGCTATTGAGAAAGCAGGCTATACACCAGGTGATGACGTGCTGATTGCGCTCGATCCTGCATCTTCCGAATTCTACAATACCAAAACAAAGCTTTATGAATTTAAGTGGAGCGATGGATCCGAAAAAGATGCGGATGCAATGGTAGAGTTTTGGAGTACATGGGCAGAAAAATACCCGATTATCTCCATTGAAGACGGAATGTATGAAGATGACTGGGAAGGATGGAAAAAACTGACGGATGCCATTGGTGAAAAGATCCAATTGGTAGGTGATGATCTTTTTGTGACCAACACAACCCGACTTGCCAAGGGAATTAAAATGGAAGTTGGGAATTCAATTCTGATTAAGGTAAATCAGATCGGCACACTCACAGAAACATTCGACGCTATTGAAATGGCGCACAAGAATGGATATACATCCGTTATTTCCCACAGGTCGGGCGAAACAGAAGACACAACGATTGCTGATATCGCTGTTGCAACCAATGCAGGCCAGATTAAAACAGGCTCCATGAGCCGCACCGACCGTATTGCCAAATATAATCAGCTTTTCCGGATTGAAGAAGAGCTGGGAAGCAGTGCCATCTTTATGGGCAAAGATGTTTTTGGGCTCTAAACTTAAAGGGCAAACAAGCCGTAGTTGATGCAGTGAGGTTTTTCACTGCATCGCTTACGGGTTACCCATCTTAAAAACCTCATGCGAATTAATCGTCTCCAGTTACAATTTTTCAGAAATCATACCGAGACGGAAGTTTTCTTTTCTCCTCATCTTAATTTAATTAC
>JBBDMD010000017.1:0-1547 GCA_040878515.1 Balneolaceae bacterium
TGGGACGGAACAGATACCGACTGGCTGGATTTAGTGTTAGAACCATCACAACTGCAAAATTACGATATGTCCGTCAGTGGCGGATCAGAAAATATAACGTACATGATTGGCGGTGGTTTTCTGGACCAGGCCGGAATTATTGACGGCTCCGGTTTTGAGCGATATTCTGTAAAAACAAACCTGACCGGTGATCTTACGGAAAGATTCCAGGTAGGATTGCAGCTGAATGCCGCATTTACAGAGAACAACCGAAAGTCGGCCAACGCACCTTATTTTGGTACGCCTCCCGGCATCATTTATTCAGCGATGACGCAATCACCTGTGATAGATCCTTTTAATGAAGATGGTACCTACCGGCAGCTGGAAGACAGCCATAATCAATTGGGTGGTGGTATGACAACAACTAATCACCCGTTGGCCGTCAGAGATTTTATTGATGAAAAAATTAAGAACAACCGGATTTACGGTAATCTGTATGGACAATATAGTGTATTGGAAAACCTGGAGTTCAAGTCACTGCTGGGTTATGATGTTGATAATTACCAGCGTTCATTTTACCAGGGAACGCAGCTCTATTACCGTGGCGGTGATCCCCGTCCATTTGGTCAGTCTTCGTCTGCACAAAGTTTCAACTGGCTCTGGGAGAATACCCTGAACTATACGAACACTTTCGGGCAGGATCATAAGTTAAATGCACTTGCCGGATATACGGTACAAAAGCAGACCGATGAACGAAACAGTGTGATTGCTCAAAATTTCCCTGACGATCAGGTTAAAACCGTTAATGGCGGACAAATAACCGATGGTTCACAGGCTATTGAAGAGTGGTCGCTTGTGTCGGCCCTTGCACGTATTAATTACGTCTTTAAGGACCGTTATCTGCTTACGGCAACGATCCGTTCAGACAGGTCTTCCCGATTTGGTGCCGATAATCAAACCGGTATATTCCCGTCTGTTTCTATTGGATGGCAGCTGACCAACGAACCATTCATGCAGGATATGAATCTGTTTAACCAGCTGAAACCACGTGTTAGTTACGGTGTTACCGGTAATTTCCTGATCCCAAATTACGGATCTATCGGACTGATCTCTTCTTCTAACTATGTGTTAAGTGATCAGATTGTTGCCGGAGTAGCACCTGTTACTCTTGGTAACGAAGAGCTTACATGGGAAACCACGAAGCAGCTGAATATGGGTATTGATTATGCATTGATGGAAGACAGGATTTACGGATCTTTTGATTATTACGTCAGTAATACTGAAGATCTTCTTCTGAATGTAAATATCCCGGCAGTTACAGGTTTTACATCAGCTCTTACCAATGTAGGTGAGGTTGAAAACAAAGGATTTGAGGCTCAACTGACTTCAAGAAATATCGTCGGCAATTTTACCTGGTCAACAGATTTCAACTTTGGAACCAACCAGAATGAAGTGAAAAAACTGGGCCCTGAAGGAGATGATATTCTTGTTCCCGGTGCTGCTGGTGTTCGCCATATTACAACTATCGGCGAAGCAATAGGCAGTTACTACGGATACGATGTAGTTGG
>JBBDMD010000018.1:0-1542 GCA_040878515.1 Balneolaceae bacterium
TCTTCTCCCCCCAAACGTATACTGCCATATTTACTGAATGCAAAATAGAGGGCAAATCCGATAAAAATATTTACTGCTGCTACAAATAACCAGCTTGCCCAGTCGGTAATGCCGATCCGAACTGTATTGAAAACTTCTTCTGCCGCGTCTCCGGCAATCAACGTTCCTGCAATTAAAACCGTAATTAAAATTACAGACGACCAAAAAACCGGTTTATGTATATCGAAATATTTATTTATTCTGGTTTTTTTCGATTCCTGTTTATCATCTTGTCCCCTTAACGCCATATTCGAATGTGTTTAGTTTAAGATTATTTTCAAATGTGTTTACGGCTTAGAAGTAGAATCCAATATTTATATTAAACCGAATATTATATTCAGAATCACCAATTCCAAGGTCTTCATGGCCAGGCCCGACACCTACTCCAAAATTGTCCGTTAACCACGGTTGGTTAACACCTTGTGCAATATCAAAATAGGTATAAACAGGACCTGCTGAAACTAAGAATCCGGTGATATTCTGGATGGTAGACTGGAAATTGTCATCAAGGGTAATAGCATCACCGGTTGCCCTTTGGGTTGTGCCTTCACCAATAGAATTTCCCATATAGCTGAAATCATTATAAAAATTGATATTTGTAACAGGCCCCCAGTCAACATCATGGGAGTAGGCTATTCCGAGTGTGGCTATCCATGCTTCTGTTGAAACTTCGTACGGAATGGCATAAGCTCCCATCAATACTGTACTGAGATCCTCACCATCGTTATCAATAGCATTCATCCCATAATAGAGAAATTGAGGCTTCACGTTAAAGTTGCCATAGTTCAGATCTGCATGAATTGCTGCAGCATAATGCCCATCGAATTGTTCCTGAGCCTGGTTGTAAAGTTGTCCGAATTGTAAGGATCCGCCAACTTCCCCATTATCAAGCTGATAGGATCCGCGGATATTAAACTGATTTCTTTCCGTAACGGATGCATTTTGATCTGGTGTACCGGGTATCACATCATATGAATAGCGGCCGGATCCTCCCGTACCAAATGCCGCCGGTGGCCCTTCAGGTTCGGGCTGAAAGAAGTAAGCAAAATCCCACTGCATATTCTCAGTATTGTGGGTAATCTTTAATCCCATATCGTGATCATCTTCAAGCCCTACATAATATGGAAGGCTAAACCACCAGTTATGTGAATTATACTGGAGGTTTCCGAATGGAACCTGGGTGACACCAAGCTGGGCCTGCGTAGATTCATTGAAATCGTACTCCAGCCATCCCTGCTTAATAAAATGAGTGCCAAAAGTGGGATAAAACCTGTATTCAAAATTAAGCCCGATTCCTTCCGGATTGTCATAGAGTACATTTATTCTCCATGTATCCCAGGTAAATTGAGAACTTCCCGCATCAATTTCGCTTTCATAACTGGATAGCAGCAAATTATATCGAACGGCTCCTCCAACATGGAGTGAACTCTCCTCTTCTTCAGATTGAGCGAATAGGAGTGCCCCCATACTGGCAAGAAAGGAAACAACAAAAAAAGCTATAAT
>JBBDMD010000019.1:0-8517 GCA_040878515.1 Balneolaceae bacterium
AGCCTTTCACCGGGCCATGTTTCTCTGTTCGACGGCCAGTGAAGCTGAGTAGCTGTATGAGGTTCCCACTCAGCCTGCATCATTAATTGCATTTTTCTTGACCCTTCTTTATTACTGTTATTCAATATCTTTAATAATTCAACTAAAATTTAATGGGATCATATGCTTAAATCATAAAAATAAGAATAAAATCAAAGATTTCACTTGATCGGTTTCAATTCGATGTTGTGATACTTACACCGGGGTGATTCATTTTTTTAGAAACCCTGTTTCAGAAGAAAAATACTTATAAGTTCTCTTTTTGTTTTAGACTGCCCTGAGATATATTCCACGCAATGAAAGTTTCATTATTCAGAGTCTGATATTTAATTATGATTAACGAACCCTGGTTCGTCCCAAATCACGTAGGATGGATTGAAGTGATTTGCGGCGGCATGTTTAGCGGCAAAACTGAAGAATTAATTCGTAGGGCAAAACGTGCACACATCGCCGGGCAGGAAATCATCATTGTAAAACCATCGATGGACAATCGGTACAGTGAGAGCGAGATCGTATCGCACAATGAGTCTGCCCTTCCGAGTATACAGGTTAATACAGCGGATCAAATCATCCTGTTAACATCATCAGCTAAAGTGGTTTGTATTGATGAGGCCCAGTTTTTTGATGACCGTATCGTAAATGTTGTAAATACTCTTGCCAACGACGGTAAACGGGTTATTCTTGCCGGACTGGATATGGATTTTGAAGGAAAACCGTTTGAACCCATGCCGCAACTTTTGGCAGTTGCTGAATATGTGACCAAACTTCATGCAATTTGTGCGGAAAGTGGGATCATGGCCCATTATTCACAGCGTGTAGTTGAAAATAAAGATCAGGTTCTTGTGGGCGAAAAAGATGCCTATGAACCCAGAGCCCGCCATTGTTTTCGCCCTCCTGTGGATACAAAAAAAGGAAAACCCGTTAAACCACTCATCACTACAGACTCCTCAACCCAAATCCCGAAAAAAGAAAACTAAATGGAGATATTACGAGGACTTATTGGAATGGCAGCCATCATCTGTATTGCGATTCTCTTCAGTAACCAGAGAAAAGCAATTAACTGGAAATTGGTTGGCACCGGGTTGGGTATACAATTCATACTGGCTGTTTTTATTCTGAAAGGCGCTGATATGGCTGATTTCTGGTCTCCGCTGGGCTGGCCAAAAGTTTTTTTTAGCTGGGTTTCTTCCTTTTTTGTAATCGTTCTTGATTTTACAACAGCCGGAGCCGAATTTATTTTCGGCGACCTTGCCAAGAGTCCGGGCATGGAAGGCAGTTTAGGCAACTTCTTTGCTTTCCAGGTCCTTCCCACAATTATCTTCTTTGCCTCACTTACGGCCATTCTGTACCACTATGGAATATTGCAGCGTGTTGTGAAGGTGATGTCTGTAGGTATGCAGAAGCTTATGGGAACTTCCGGTGCAGAATCACTCTCTGTGATTTCAAATATCTTTGTTGGCCAGACGGAAGCCCCCCTGGTAATTAAACCCTATATCGAAAAGATGACACCCTCAGAACTGATGGCAGTGATGACGGGTGGAATGGCTACCATTGCCGGTGGTGTAATGGCGGCGTATGTTCAAATGCTGGGAAATTCATATTCGGTTTCTCAGGGTGTTTCACTGGACGTTGGCAGGCTCATGTTTGCGGAACAACTGCTGGGTGCCAGCCTGATGGCTGCCCCTGCAGCATTGGTTATTGCTAAAATTCTCTACCCCGAAACTTCAGAACCGATTACAAAGGGCGAAGTAAAAATGAGTGTAGAAAAAACAGACGCCAATGGTATAGATGCAGCTGCAACCGGGGCCAGTGTAGGATTAAAATTAGCTGCAAATGTTGGTGCTATGCTATTGGCCTTCATTGCGTTACTGGCAATGGGAAACTATTTTCTATTTAATTTCGGTGAATTTACAGGAATTAACGAAATGCTTCCCGACTCCGAATTAAAAATTGAAACTCTTCTCGGTTGGGCGTTTGCCCCGCTTGCATTCATAGTTGGAGTTCCATGGGAAGACGCCATTAGCATGGGGTCGCTGATCGGCACCAAAATTGTGCTGAATGAATTCGTCGCCTATCTCCAGCTTGCTGATCTTGTTGGGGCTGATGCCCTAAACCCAAAAACAGTGACCATGGCAACCTTTGCTTTGTGTGGTTTTGCAAATTTTTCTTCTATAGCTATTCAAATAGGAGGCATTGGGGGACTTGCTCCAAGCAGAAAATCAGAACTTGCCAAATTTGGTATGCTTGCCGTTTTGGCGGGCACACTTGCTAATCTGATGACCGCTACTATAGCCGGTATGCTTTTTTAAAAGGGATCTTACTCCTCAATTAAAATCTGTATATTAAACCTTTTAAAATAGCTGAATATCTGTACCTGATATCATATAAGAACTAAATGCTCCATGCAATACTATTATAAATATACGGCTCTTCTGCTTTTGATTACGGCCGTTTCCTGTCTGCCTCCGTCCGATCGTGACGACTCAGAAGTGTTGGCCAGGGTTGGCAATTCCGTGCTTACATTTAATAATGCATTATCAGAGATTCCTTCATATGTACTGGCAGAGGACACTGCCGCTGCAATTTTATCATTCCAGGATCGATGGATTCAATCTCAGATTGCATACCAGGAAGCAGAAAGACTTGGCCTTGGAAATTCTGCTGAAATACGGCAAAAACTAAGCCGGCTTCGGGCCCAACTGATGCAGGATGCATTAAAAGAATATGTATTACAGGAACATGAAGATGAACTTTCAGTGACTACAGAAGAAGCACAGAACTATTACCAGGCTCATAAAAATCAGTTTGTATTGGAAGAACGATATGTCCGGTTCCGGCATTTAACAACCAACACCCGCACAGCTGCTGACAATGCCAAACGGGAAATAATGCGCGGAACTTCATGGCAAGAGGTAGTTCGTGAGTACAGCGTAAAACCTGAGCTTCAGCTAAGGGAATCCAATCAGTATTGGCCTATTTCAATGGCTGTTCCGGATATTACCATGTTGAAACGTTTCCTGAACGTGATCGGAATCACTGAAATATCACCGATACATTACCAGGGCGGACAATATCATTTTGTACAGCTTATGGAAGTTCGCCCCGAAGGAGACCACCCCGACCTTGAATGGCTGATCCCTCAGATTAAAGAGTGGTTACGGCTGGAAAAAGCCAGAAGAATCACAAATGGTTACATACGAAATCTTTATCTTGAGTCGGAAGCGAATAATGAAATTGAAAAAGCAAACGTTACCGATATTGAATCTTTGATTGATTTTAATACAGGCAATTAAGAACCCCGAATAAAACACATGAAACTATTTTTAAAAACATTCATCCTATTATTACTAGCTGCTCTTTACACTTCATTAGCATTTGCACAATCCGCCCAGGTGGCAGACAAAATCGTAGCTATTGTGAATGATCGGATTATTTTGAAATCAGAAGTTGATGATGAAGTAAGGGATTTCATCAGGCAGGGGGAAATGAATGACCAGCCTGTTAATTTCTCTGAAGATCTTTGGTACAGTGCATTGCAAAGTATGGTTGATAATTTTGTTCTTCTTGAAAAAGCAAAGCAGGATTCGGTCATTATTTCAGACGAAATTGTAAACAGGCAAATGGATCAGCGGATACAGCAGATGGTAAGCCAGGTAGGCAGTGAGGAAGCCCTTGAAGAAGCCTTCGGGCAGAGCCTGATCCAGATCCGTGCTGAATTCAGGGAGCAGTTCAGAGAGCAGCTTACTGCTCAGCGTGTACGTGAAATGCGTATGCAAGAAGTAGATGTAACCCGGCCCGAGGTTCAAGAATTTTTTAGTAGTATTCCGGAAGATTCAATCCCAACAATCCCTGAACAAGTGGGAGTTTCACAAATCGTAGCCATCCCTCCTCCCCTGGAAAATGCAAAGACTGAGGCCTTTCAGCGGGCACAGGCTTTGCGAGATTCTCTTACAAACTATGATAAAGATTTTGAAGAGATGGCAAGGAAATACAGTGAAGATATATCCGCTCAGCGTGGAGGCCTTTTGCCAATGATGTCTATCAATGATTTGGTTGCCAACTATTCTGCAGCTGCTACAGCGCTGGAACCGGGCGAAATATCTGAAGTAGTTGAAACTCAATTCGGATTTCATGTCATCCGGCTGAATGAACGGGTGGGTGATAATATTGAAACCAATCACATTCTCATCAAGCTTGATGAACAACAGGTAGACGAACAAGCTGCAATTGAAAAATTGAATGCATTAAGAGACAGTGTATTGAATCACGGGGCATCTTTCAGTGATCTCGCAAGAAGACATTCTGAAGATGAACAGACAAGAGATTTTGGCGGCAGGATCATGAATATGCAAACCGGTGAACGGCTATTGCAAATTGATCAGCTTGAACCCTCTCTGTACCGGATTGTTCTCCTTCTGGATGAAGAAGGCCAAATATCTGAACCACGGCCTTATAATATCGAGCGCCGCACTACAAAAAGAGCTTATCGCATAGTCAGGCTTGACAGACATATTCCGGAACATAAGGCAAATCTAAAAGATGATTACGACAGAATCGCAAATATAACCCTTCAGCGTAAGCAGATGAGAGTTCTCAATGAATGGCTCGCGGAGCTTAGAGAAGACGTTTTTATTGAATACAAAATTCAAATGCCGGAAACCATAACTCAATCTTTATAGAGCTTAATGATTCAATCTATTCCCAAGGATCCGGTAGAAGCGGCTGAATTTTTTAGCAGCTCGGTGCAGGATATTAAAAATGAAATTTCAAAATCAGTAGTTGGCCAGGCCGATGTAGTGGATCAACTTCTGATTTCACTTTTTTCAAGAGGCCACTGTGTACTGGTTGGCGTACCGGGACTGGCCAAAACGCTGCTCATTCAAACCGTTGCACAAACCCTGAACCTGTCCTTCAGCCGCATTCAGTTCACACCGGATTTAATGCCCGGAGATATCACAGGAACTGAAGTGATCGAGGATGATAAACAGACCGGTAAAAAGCACTTTAAATTTATCAAGGGCCCCATCTTTGCAAATATTGTATTGGCTGATGAAATCAATCGCACCCCCCCTAAAACCCAGGCTGCACTGCTGGAAGGTATGCAGGAGCATCATGTAACCGCATCGGGCCAAACTTTTATTTTGGATCAGCCATTTTTTGTACTTGCCACCCAAAATCCCATAGAACAGGAAGGCACCTACCCTTTGCCTGAAGCGCAACTGGATCGCTTTATGTTCAATATCTGGCTCGATTATCCCAGTATGGATGAAGAGAAACAGATTGTTACACAAACAACTTCAGACCGGAAAGTGTCGATCCATTCCATTCTTGAAAAAGATCAGATTATTGATTTTCAACATTTAATCCGGAAAGTACCTGTACCCGATCATGTACTCTCAAAAACCATCAAACTGGTTACTCAAACCAGGCCCAATACTGAACATTCCCCCGATTTGGTAAATAAATATTTAAGCTGGGGAGCCGGGCCCCGTGCCTCTCAATATTTGATATTGGGAGCAAAAACAAGGGCCCTTTCCAAAGGCCGGTATAATGTAGATATGGAGGATATTCAGGCTTTGGCAGTCCCGGTACTTCGCCATCGCATCGTAACGAATTATGCTGCTGAAGCTGAAGGCCTTACCACCGTGGATATTATTCATAAATTAGTGAGTAATTTATAACGAAACTTAAGAAATGATCAGCGCTATGTTCCAGGGAGTGAATCCGGTATTGCCGATCATCGTAATCGTTATTACAACAGTTCTCGCCCTGTTTATTTCCTGGTGGACCTATTCAAATATGGAGTCACTTATCATCTGGAAGAAATGGGCTCTGATTACATTACGGGCGTCGTCACTCCTGATTCTGATTTTTCTACTCATTAATCCCTATACAATCAGAGAAACCATTTCCGACAGAAAACCCGTCGTGTCTATCTATTTTGACAATAGTCAGAGTGTATTAATGGAACGCGGAACCTATGATGGCGAGGAATCTTACTCTGAATTGCGCCAAAATTTAACAGATTCATTCAGCGATTCGGTGGATCTTCAGATCAACAGGTTTGATGATCATGTAGCATCAAACGATACAATAGATGGAACCGGTGTAAATACAAATCTTCAGGCTGTAATTGAACACATCCTGGAAAATGAAGGGACCGTGAATGCGGCTGTCATTGTCAGTGACGGAATCATTACCCGGGGAAGAAATCCTGTTTTCTCCGCTCAATCGCTTGCCACCCCTGTTTTTACAATACCCGTCGGGGATACATCAAGGGTGAAGGATATCGTACTTTCGGATGTTGAATATAACAACACAGTGTTTACCAATACGCAGCAAAATTTTTCTGTTTCCCTTCAACAGGAAGGATATAGTGATGAAGACGCAACGGTTCAGTTTTTTAGAGATGGAGACCTCATCGAAAGTGAATCAATTAACTTTAATGCTGATGTAAGCAGTCATTCCATTGATTTTTCTCAACAGTTCACAGAACCGGGATTTTACGATTTTTCAGTCCGTATTCCTCCTAAGAATGATGAATTTACGGATCAGAATAATCAAACAACATTTACAGTTGAAGTACTCGACAATAAAACCACAATATTATCACTGGCATTTGAAGTTCATCCGGATATAAAATCCATCCGTAATCTCATTGCAACTGATGAACAGAACGAATTAATTCAGGCATCTTATTTCCGGCCCGGTACCCCCGTAGGAGCAGATCCCTTAACATTAAATGTGGCGCCTGAACTGATTGTCCTGCATGGTTTGCCGGAAGCAGGATCCGAAATCACGGAATGGATCTCAAATCAGACGGTACCGGTTCTTTATCTGCCTCTGCCCGGCACATTTTTTCGCCCGGTTCCGGACGGTCTGGAGAATAAGATTGTTTTAATCCCAAACCAGCGTAATAATTTTATTGACGTCAGGGTACAGCGCCCGGCGGATAACCGGGATTCAAATCCTATTCTTGAGTTTACACTTCCTGATTTTGATCGGTTACCTCCATTAAAGACGGCAAGGGTTGAATACACAATCTCTCCGCTGGCACAAACCCTTTTAAATGCCCGGTACCAACGTGTAGCCACCAATATACCCCTGTTGGTAACGGAAGATGCCTCAGCCATTCGCTACGCCGCTGTAAACGCATTTAACTGGTATCTGTATGAACAAAGTTTTGATGATCAAGCCGATGAATACTTTTCAGAGTTCTTTACAAACCTGATTTCATGGACAGCCACACCACCCGATCAAAAATCACTGGATCTTCAAACTCCGAAATCAACATATACTGAAACAGAAGCCATTGAGGTGCAGGCGGTGTTGACAAATGAGCGGGGTGATCTGGAAACAGACGGAACCATTGAGCTTCGGGTAACCGGAAGCGGTACGGACGAACAGAAGTTGTACAGAATGAATCACATTGCAGATGGAACCTATAGGGCATCCATCGGAAGTTATCCGGAGGGGCGTTATACCATAGCCGGTACAGCAACAAAAGAGAACCGGGAACTGGGCAGTTCTGAACTCCGTGTTAATGTAAGCCCTTCCTCCAATGAATATAAAACTACCCAAAGAAATGACGAGTTATTAAATCAGCTTGCAACAGTTTCGAATGGATTATTTACCCGGCCCGGTGAATTTCACAGGATTGAAGAAGTAATGAGAGAAAAGAACCTGATGCAGCAAACGTCTGATGTAACAACCACTTACCTTTATATAAGACAATCATTCTGGTGGTTTGTGCTTGTACTATTACTCCTGGCCGGAGAATGGATTTTAAGAAGAACAGTTTCTCTGCCTTAGGATATGAAAATTTGAATCCAGATTAAATATACACATTCCATGGTTTCATGACATTGTTACTTCCTGAATCTGACAGTAGTCATTTTAACCTATCCTCTTTTTCAGTATTGAACATAAAAAAGCCGGCCCTGAACAGAGCCGGCTTTTAAACAAGTTTAATTGTGTATGCTTTATTTTAGCCTTTCCTGGTGATCAGCAAGACCACAAGGCCAATAATAACAGCTAAACTTACCAGAAACAGAATAAACATCAGGTTTGAAGTGGGCTGTGCAGCTTCACTCCAGTTATTCAGTTTAATATCTATAGCAGCAATCTGAGAATGACTTAATATACCACCTTCGGTGAGCATTTCTCCCCAATTGGCTTTTACTGTTTCATTCCAGTAGTTGCTGAAATTCCTGAAGTCTTCGTAATCCTCTTCAGAATTCGTTTCAAGACTTGTATCCACGGCAGCGTCAACATAGCTGTTTAATGCTGTATTGAAATCCTCATCACTTGCGAATGATGAAAGTTCGATACCGTTCTGATTAAATTCAGTGCTGAGTGCATTCCACAATTTATTATTAATGCTTGCAACCCAAGCAGCTAATAAATCAGTCACTTCCTGTTCGGCCTGAACCGGAGAATCGGAAGCATATGTTTCTGCCATCCGGGTCCCGATTCGAT
>JBBDMD010000020.1:0-1531 GCA_040878515.1 Balneolaceae bacterium
AAAGTAATTAAAGGTCAAGACGGTGGAAACCTTTACGGCGCTCACGTCTGCTCCGCTACAAGCAGCCAATGGTCTATCACGTTTCCAGGCAGGCACAATTCCCGGCCGGTATGCCAGCTTGTTTCCGCGGATCATCCGGATTCGCTTTCTCCGTAAAGGTCTCCAAGGCCAGATTTTTTCTGAAAAATTAATAGTAAAAAAGAGCGAAAATCAGGAGAAATGATTCTCTTTTATTTGCAACGGTTCCTTCCGACTCAGAATGATTCACTTTAAATTTTAGATACTATCTCCCGGGCCACTTCTGTGCCCACTGCAATACCCATTCCGCTCAGGCCGGCTGCCACCCAAACCCCGGGCTCCAATTGTTGAATAACGGGTTCCTTATCTTCAGTGAACCCCATAATTCCACTCCACTCCGTATCAATTTTCCAGCCGGATGGCAGTTTTACAACGTTGTTCGTAAAATCAATCAGCCACTTTTTAATTTCGGGGTTTGTTCCAAATTGATCCGTGTTTTCAGATTCTTTTGCAACATCCCGTGCCCCGCCCATCAAAAGCCGGTCTCCGATATTTCTGAAATAGACATAGCCGCTGTTATAGTGAAACGTTCCCTTCCACTGAAGGCCGGGGATCGCTTCCGTAACAAATACATATCCGCGGGCCGGTTTTACGGCTACATCACGCAACCGGGATGTAAAGCCATTGGTAGCCAGCAATATCCGGCCAGGCGTCAGTTCCAGTTCATCGCTCAGTTTTACTGAGTTTGATGATACAGACTGAACGTTCATATTCCACCAGAATTGAACACCTTTTTCTGCGCATCGCCGGTGAAGATTTTTTATCAGTTTTCCGCTGTTGATTGCACCTTCAAGCCTGTTAAATATGACCCGGTAACCCTGAAAATGACCGGCAGAATAAACATCCTTCTCTCCTATCCTGTCTTTAAGATGCTTATTCATTTCTCCGATATGGCTTTCAGCCTCTTCAAAATTTTGTGGATTTGTAAATACTTCAGTTCCACCGGTATGCTCATAGCCAATCTCCAGTTCGCCCATCCTCTCTTTAAGAAGATTGAGTCCCCGCCAGCGTCGCTCAATTCGCCCCAATACCGTTTCTTTTCCGGCAGCTTCCATATCTGAAAGATGCTCTGTAATAGAACCGATACAGGCAAAGCCGGCATTTCGGGTACTGGCTCCTTCGGGCAGCAGGCCCTTATCCACAATCAATACCTCGTGATCCGGATATTTCTCTTTATAAAACAGGGCCGCAGATGAACCTACAATTCCGGCACCCACAATGACCAGATCAATGGCTTTCAGCCACTCTTCGCGTTCCCAGAATGAGAATTGTCGTTTCATGACGATATATTTTCCATCCACCCTTTAACTGTAGCATCCCCTTCATCGGGAGCCCAGCCTGCAAACTTTTTATCGGTTTTAGCATTATAAGGGCCTTTCTTGCATTCAAACAGAACCGTATCCTTCTGCAATACCAGGAAGCTGTGCCACACATCCGGTTCAATATCAATTAC
>JBBDMD010000021.1:0-1491 GCA_040878515.1 Balneolaceae bacterium
GTTCCCGCATCAAAAAACAGGTACGACCGGAATGATAAAAATTCAGAGAGATATGGAATTTGTTCAAATAACATTGCTACAGGATTGTAATAGTCGAATTCGGAATTAAAAGCCACAATCGAATTAAACAGAAACGGATTTCCGCTGCTGCCATCAAATGATGATATATCCCGGCCGGTATATCCCCTTAAATTCGCACCACCTGAAACCTGTACGTTGCCGCTTTCCATCCATGGCTGTGGAATAGTTCCCTTTGCACGTGTTAAGCCTGAATTTAACCAGTTAACTGATATCGAACTACTTCTGGAGAACAGGTATTCCGGGGCGGAATCTGCTGAAGCCAAACCAAAATAACCTCGTAACCGTAATCCCCAATACTCATTGAAGGGAATTTGCTGGGTGCCGGTTGTGGTCATTGCTCCATAAAAATTATTTAAGTACTGCAGCGCACCCTGGTAAGAAAGGTTATATCTGCCAAGTGAATTTTCATTCTGCAATTCAAACAGAACTTTAGTCAGTAACTTTTCATCTTCACTCCAGAGAGTTGGAAAAGGTGTATACTCGCGGTCAAAACGTTTTTCAAAGGTTACAAAAGTTGAAAATTCATTAAACTTTCGCTCATCAAATCCCTGTTGCCATCTTTTGTTAAATCCGATTCCATGTTGATGGTATCCGGTTCGAATGGAACTGATCAGCTGAATACTGGCCTCATTCCCGTACTCCGACCAGTTTTGAATAGGTTCAGTAAATGACAGGTAGTACGAAACCGGTGTTTTTGGAAACCAGGTACTCAGCCAAAATCCTGCATCCAGCCGATGCGGGCCATCTTCAAAAGTTCCGGGCACCTGCCCTTTTAAACGAATCCCAAGCCGGATTCCATCCACATCATTATACCAAACATCCGGTGCAGGAATCCACTCATAGCTTTTTGTTTGCGCATGTGTGTCTTCTGCCGTAAACTGGAATAAACAGAAAAGAGCCGATAAGATTAAGAGATATTTATGAGCCAATCCTCAAGGATTTGATTGGAGTTAACAATGTTGTGTGTAAGCTGTAACAAACGCTTTTGTTCCGGCCAGCGTATAAAGGATTTTGCATTTTCGATTTCTGCCCATGTATATTCAGTATGTTCCTGATTTAATAATATTTGAGCATCCGGTTTCAGTTCAGCTGCAAAGGCAGGTATTTGATGAATTTGGTCTGTTTTGTGTTCATAAAAAGAATTAACAGAGGGGATTGTCCAGAAGAGGTTTGGCACCAGTCCCGTCTCTTCTTTCAATTCACGTAATGCCGCTTCCCAATAGGTTTCATCTTCCTTAACTTTACCGCCTACCATGCGCCACTGTCCTTCATAGATCTTTCCTTTGGCCCTTCGGAACAGCAGAAATTCCGGTTGTGATTTGTGTAACCGGTAAGGATATAGGTCGATTAGTTTTTTATTCATTGTTGACATCGTTGTCATCGCGTCCCACTTGTTCTTCAAAATAAGCG
>JBBDMD010000022.1:0-8213 GCA_040878515.1 Balneolaceae bacterium
GAGTTTCAATGTCGGCCCGGAGGGCAAAAAAGGTCTAACGACTTTTTTGGGATTAACCCGGATTATGCACAAATATAGGAATTGTGGTTTCATTCATAAAACAACTCGTGCGAATTTCAGATTTCTTCAATCTCTGTAGATTGAAAATTTTTAAGTGATACATACTTGTAAGGGATAATCTTTCCACCGTATTTTTCGGTATATACCTGTGTAAAAACTGCACCAATCAGAATAGTTTGAATGTTATAGTACACCCAGATTATAAAAATCACCAAAGAGCCTGCGGCTTTGTAAGTAACATCAATTCCGGTTGCAGACAGATATAAACCGATTAGATATTTTCCGATTATAAATAATATTGTAGTTATAGTGGCACCTATAAAGATATCGGTCCATCTTGCATGAACGTCAGGCAAAATTTTAAAAATCAGTGCAAAAAATAGCACAGCAAACCCGATGGTGCCGAATTGAATACTTATTTGATAAAGGCTTATCTCAATTCCCGGAAACAGATCAGAAAAGAATTGGGAAACAACGGCAAAAACAGCTTCCGCAAGTAATGATGTGAGCAATAGCAGGCTGAACAGAAGGATCATTGCAACTGATAAAGCCCTGTTCAGCAGATAATTCCAGACAGAATGTATTTTTACATCATGTACATTCCATATACGATTAAGGGTGGATTTAAGCTGAGTGATAACTGTTGTAGCCCCAAACAGCACCGTCATTAAAGCAACAATGGTTGCAATGAATCCTGTATTATCCTGGAAACGATCGATAAAAAACTGGTTCAGTGATTGAATCAGGGAAGGGTCCAGGTAGTCACCGAGCGTCTGATCAATCTGCTGAATAATTTGTTCATCACTAAAAAATATTCCGCTTAACGAAATCAACAGAATGAATAGCGGGGCAATAGAGAATATGGTGTAGAAAGCAATGGCTGCACCCTGGGTAAAGATGTCATCATCGATGGTTTTTTGAAACGTTATTTTAAGTAAACCGACAATCTCATTCAGTAAGTTTTTCATAAAGACTATATTAAATAACTCAGTGCCTGGTCAAGTTCATCAGTTGTAAACACGGATTCAGTCATTATACTTTACTCTTCCATTTTATCGACATGTGTAATCCCGGCGCTCACTGCGAACTTCATCGCATCTGCCGGATTAATTTTAATGGGCCGCACCCTCGATGAGTCTACCAAAAAAAGGTTTCCGGAGAAGTTGTAGGAGTGCGGGCAATAAACTGCTATTCTGTCTTCTATCCCAATTACTGACAAATTTTTATCCGTGATAAAACAGATTCGATCTACACCCTCGGCAAAAGTAACTATAGCAGGACGGTTGAACTTTTTTTTGTCGCCGACAAACGCTTCAGTCAGATCTTTAAAGGCATTATAAATGATCTTTACAAAAGGTGTTTTGGAGATCAATCTTTCAAAAAAAGAAAGAAGTGGTTTAGAGAATGCCCTGGAAACCAGAAATCCAAGTAAAACGATAAGCAGAAATGCACTAATAATCCCAAGGCCGGGTATTTGAATCGGTAACCAATTAAATAAGATTGTGTTTAGAAAGTCATTTACCCAGTTTACAAGAGTAATAATTACATAGAATGTAGCGAAAAGAGGAAATACAAAAAGCATGCCTCTTAAAAAATAGTTTAAGATCAGTTTCATAAATTTCTATTTATAGAGATTCGAAATACATGGATAATGAAGATAATTAAAGTGATTGAGGAATATGAGCAGAAACAGATGAGGTTAACAGCTTTTTTTGCTATTTTTTAAAGCTTTAATGCGAAATATACGATTAAACAGCAGGAATTATGTCTTTCAAGTCATCGGCACAAATACGAAGTGAGTTTTTTGATTTTTTCAGGGGTAAAGATCACCTGATTGTGGATAGTGCACCGGTTGTTCCTCAGAATGATCCTTCGCTTCTGTTTACAAATGCTGGAATGAATCAATTTAAACCGATATTTCTTGGAGAGAAAGAGGGAATTGAAGAAGCCGGTAAAATCTGGAATCGGGCTGCTGATACCCAGCGATGTATTCGTGTGAGTGGTAAACACAATGACCTGGAGGAGGTTGGACATGATACTTATCACCATACTCTGTTTGAAATGCTCGGGAACTGGTCGTTTGGGGACTATTTTAAAGCCGAAGCTATAGAATGGGCGTGGGAACTGCTGGTGGATCAATGGGGACTGGAACCCGACAGACTCTATGCAACTGTCTTCGAGGGGGATGATTCAGATGGACTTCCCGAAGACGAGGAATCTATAAAGCTATGGGCTTCGAAAACGTCAATTAAACCGGATCATATACTTAAATTCGGAAGAAAAGATAATTTCTGGGAAATGGGTGAGACAGGCCCGTGCGGCCCGTGTTCTGAAATTCATATTGATTTGCGCACGGATGAAGCTCGTAAATCACAGCCGGGATCGGAACTTGTAAACAAGGATGACCCGAGGGTGATGGAGATCTGGAATCTTGTTTTTATCCAGTTCAACCGTAAAAACGACAGCAGCCTTGAAAAACTGCCTGCCCGTCATGTGGATACGGGAATGGGATTTGAAAGAATCTGCGCTGTAATTCAGCAAAAGACTTCGAATTATGATACCGATATTTTTCAGCCGGTGATCAGGGAGATTGCAAAGATGGCCGGCAAATCGTACGGTGAGGATGAACAGACGGATATAGCGATGCGTGTGATCGCCGATCATATCCGGGCGGTCAGTTTTTCAATTGCAGACGGGGCCTCTCCGTCGAATGAAGGAAGAGGATATGTGATACGCAGAATTCTGCGTCGCGCCACCCGCTACGGCTGGGATCGTCTTGGTTTCAAAAAACCATTTTTAAGCAAACTGGTACCGGTTATAGCCGCTCAGTTTAAGGAGGTATTCCCTGTACTGGATGCTCAGTCCGAATATGTTCAAAATGTGGTGAAATCAGAAGAGAAGAGTTTTTTAATAACCCTTGGCCAGGGGATTAACCTATTCAATGAAATGATCTCTGAACAAAATAAAATTTCAGGTGAAGATGCTTTTAAACTTCATGATACATACGGATTCCCAATCGATCTGACTCAACTGATGGCAAGGGAAAAAGGGATTGAGGTGGATGTAAAAACATTTAACAAACTGATGTCTGAGCAGAAAGAGAGAGCTCGGGCTGCGGGTAAATTTACAGTAGATCAAAGTGCGATTGATGCTTGGACATTAGTACAAAAAGGTTCAGCTTCAGAATATCATTCAGAATTTGTTGGGTATGATGATTCCAAAGTTAAAACAACGATCATTGGCTACAGAAAAGAAGGGAGCCAATATGCACTTCAATTAACAAAAACTCCTTTTTATGCTGAAAGTGGGGGACAAGTAGCTGATAATGGCACCTTAAAAAGAGGAAATGATTTAATTTTTATTCATGACGTTCAAAAGATAGATGGTCGACATGCACATTATACTAATAAAATTCCGAAGGATTTAACAGGCAATTGGAGTGCAATAATCGATACTGCCCGGCGCCATGAGATCGAAAAACATCACTCTGCAACTCACCTTATGCATGCAGCTCTCAGGGAAACGCTGGGTAAACATGTGGTTCAGAAGGGTTCACTTGTGGATGAGGATCGGCTAAGGTTTGATTTTTCACATTTTGAGGGTGTAACACCTGATGAGCTGGAAGTTATTGAAAAACGAGTAAATGAAAAGATTCAGGAGAATATCAGCCTTGAAGAGGAAAGACAGGTATCTATTGATGAGGCCAAAAAACGGGGGGCAATGATGCTCTTTGGTGAAAAATATGGCGACATCGTAAGGGTGATTACCTTCGATCCGGAGTTTTCGATGGAGCTCTGTGGCGGCACACATGTAGAGGCAACCGGTAAAATCGGATATTTCCGGTTTACAAATGAGACATCTGTTGCAGCCGGGATACGGCGAGTGGAAGCCAGGGTTGGTAAAAGCGCAGACAACCTGTTGAGGAGTGAAAAACATCAGCTGCATCAACTCCAGCTGCTTTTGGGAAATCAAAAAGGGATAGTGCAAGAAGTTGAAACATTGATTGAGCAAAATAAAACGCTTGAAAAACAGGTGCAGCAGCTTCAACAGTCTCAGGCGAGTGGAAAGCTTGATGAAATTTTATCGAATGGAACTAAGATATCAGATAAAACACTGTTTACAGGTACAATTCCGGGTGCCGATATGGATACGTTAAAACAGATCGGCTATGATGCGCTTGAGAAAAGAAAGAGTGAAAGTATTATTGTACTGGCAGGTACCGGTTCAGAAGCCGGTAAAGTTTATTTAATGTCGGCAGTAACCGACGATCTTGTAAAAAAAGGTTTAAAAGCCGGTGAACTGGTTTCCAAACTTGGTAAAATTGTTGGCGGTGGTGGAGGAGGACAACCCAACCTGGCAACAGCTGGCGGACGATTTCCTGAAAAAATTGAAGAAGCTTTTAAGGCCGCAGGCGAGTGGGTTCGAGAAAATGATTTATAAAACCACTTAAGCATCCTGTAAACTTCTGAAATTTTGGGTATATTTTATCAATAAACAGAATTTTAATTGAACGTGATCACTTAGAATGGCTAAAAAACAGCAAGAAGCTATATTCGCTCCTATTGGATTGGACGGTAAAGCAAACGGAAAAATTGATAAGTCCGTCGAACTGCCGGATCCGACAAAAAAATCTCATAAAGATTTAGGGATTTCTGACGAAGATGTTGTAAAAATGTATGAGTTAATGTTTTTGCAGCGACGGTTTGAAGAACGTGCAATGCAGATGTACCAAAAAGGAAAATTTGGGGGGTTCCTGCATCTCTACATCGGACAGGAAGCGGTATCAACAGGAACCGTGTTTGCACTGAATGATGATGATGATATCATCACAGCTTACCGTGATCACGGCTGGGGGCTGTCACGGGGTATCACTCCGAAGGAGGGAATGGCCGAACTTTTTGGTAAAGCAGCAGGCTGTTCGAAAGGCAAGGGCGGATCCATGCACTTTGCAAAAGTAGAGAATCATTTCTGGGGCGGTTATGGAATTGTTGGTGGGCATATACCGCTGGGAGGCGGACTGGCGTTTGCTAATAAATATAAAGAGAACAACCGGGTTACAGCCTGCTTTTTGGGTGATGGTGCTGTGGATCAGGGTTCTCTGCATGAAACACTGAATATTTGCCAGCTATGGAAGCTCCCTTGTATTTTTGTAGTTGAAAACAATGGATATTCAATGGGAACTGCAGCCCGCAGGCATACAGTTGGGGAAATTCATGAACGGGCTAAGGGATATGGAATGAAAAGTGCGGTTTTTAATGGCATGGACGCCTTATCCGTTTACGAAAAAATGAAGGAAATTTCGGCGGATGTTCGCAAAAACAGCGAGCCGTGGTTTGTTGAAATCAGAACCTACCGCTACAGGGGGCATTCAATGTCGGATCCTCAGAAATATCGTTCAAAAGAGGAACTTGAAGAATATCAAAAAACGGATTCGATTGAGCGGATGAAAACATATATTCTCGACAATAAACTTGCCAAGGAAAAAGATCTCGAAGAGATTGACAACCGAATTGAGGATGAAGTTTTAGAGGCTATTGAGTTTGCTGATGAATCTCCTTTCCCGGATGATGATGCTCTCTATGAGGATATGTTCAGTGGCGAACCGCATTTTCATAAGTAGATATGGATCTATTCTTTAATCTCGCAAATTTTATAAAAACGACTAAATATATATAATGGCTGAATTACAATTTAGGGAAGCAATTCGGGAAGCAATTGACGAGGAGATGGGGCGTGATGAATCTGTCTTCATTATGGGGGAAGAGGTAGCTGAATATAATGGTGCCTACAAAGTAACTGAAGGGCTTCTGGATAAGTATGGTTTTAAACGCGTAATCGATACGCCGATATCGGAACTTGGATTTTCCGGAATAGGGGTTGGAGCGGCGATGAATGGCCTGAGGCCGATTGTTGAATTTATGACCTTTAATTTTGCTGTATTGGCAGCCGATCAAATTATAAACAACGCTTCCAAGGTTCGATATATGACAGGCGGACAGGTTAGCGTACCGATTGTATTCAGGGGTGCTAATGCATCCGCAGGTCAACTGGGGGCCACACACTCTGTGTCTTACGATTCCATGTATGCCCATTTCCCCGGTTTAAGCGTTATTTATCCTTCCGAACCCGATGATGCCAAAGGATTGTTGAAATCAGCTATCCGAAAGGATGACCCGGTACTGTTTATGGAATCCGAACAGATGTATGGATTAAAAGGAGAAGTGTCTGAAGAGGAGGACTACATTATCCCGATCGGCCAGGCTAAAATTAAGCGGGAAGGCAGTGATGTAACCATTGTTGCAACCGGTAAAATGTTTCATGTTGCCAAACAAGCTGCCCAGCAGCTGGCAAAAGATGGTGTAGAAGCCGAGATTATTGATCCCCGGACCATCAAACCATTTGATATAGAAACGGTGATTAAATCAATTAAAAAAACCAACCGCTGTGTTATCGTTGATGAAGCTCATCCATTCGGTGGCGTGGCAGCTGAGGTTGGATTTATGATTCAGCGAGAGGCATTTGATTACCTGGATGCACCCGTTGCGCGTGTTACACTGCCGGATGTGAATGCACCGTTTTCGAAACCGCTCTTTGATCTGTGGCTGCCCGATGCAAAACAGGTTATTGAAGCTGTTAATACGGTCTCATACAGGGGATAATTTCCTCAGGTATTGTTTTTATGATTCGATTTTGCGTTTTTTCTCATAGAGGAATTAAGCGTCTAAAACAGGAACTATTTTATTCACTCAAATTCAGAAGAACCAATAGATTATGGCTGTAAAAATTGAGATGCCGAAACTTAGCGATACCATGGAAGAAGGGGTGATCGCCAAATGGAATGTAAAGGAAGGGGACAAGGTTGAAACCGGCGATATAATAGCTGAGGTTGAAACAGATAAAGCTACAATGGAGGTAGAGGTATTTGATCCGGGCACCATTCTGAAAATACTGGCAAAAGAGGGAGAAGCCATTCCATTGGGCGGTATTATGGCTGTAGTTGGGGAAGAGGGTGAAGATATCAGCGACATTCTGGAGGAGGCAGGGTCCGCTGCAAGTGAACCGGAAGAGAATGTGGATGAAGAGACTTCAACAGCAGACAAAACTGAAAAAGACTCCAAAAAATCAGAAAAGAAAGAATCATTTGATCCCATATTGGGAGATATGAAAGGCAAGGATGAGCCTTCAAAAAAAGAATCTGCCAAAAGCTCCGGAAACGGACGTATCAAAGCCTCACCCCTGGCAAAAAACATGGCCGAAGAACGGGGCATTGATCTGGCAACCGTTGAAGGTAGCGGACCTGAAGGAAGAATTATTAAAAAAGATATTGAAAATTATAAAGAAGCCACACAGCGGACTGCCGCACCGGCTGTTGCTGAAACACGGGAGTCGGAAGATGTTAAAATTTCTCAGATGAGGAAAACGATTGCCCGCAGATTATCTGAGAGTAAATTTACAAGCCCTCACTTCTATGAGACAATTGATATTGATATGGAACAGGCTGTTAAAGCCCGGGCCGGCCTGAATGAAATAAGTGATGTGAAAATCAGTTTTAATGATATTGTTGTAAAAGCCTGTGCAGCAGCCCTGCGTCGTCATCCCAATGTGAACAGTTCATGGCTGGATGATGTAATCAGGAAGCATGGTGAAGTTCATGTAGCCGTTGCTGTGGCCATCGACGAAGGGTTAATGACGCCTGTGATCAGGAATACAGATTTGAAGAATCTGCAGCAGATATCGCAGGAAACCAGGGAATTGGCCGGTCTTGCCAGGGATAGAAAACTGCAGCCGGAACAGATGGAAGGCAGTACATTTACAATCAGTAACCTGGGTATGTTTGGAATTGAGGAATTCACGGCAATTATAAATCCGCCCAATGCCTGTATCCTGGCCATTGGTGCTATCCGGGATGTTCCTGTCGTTAAGGATGGTGAAGTAGTACCGGGCAAACGCATGAAAGTTACAATGAGTAGTGACCATAGAGTTGTGGACGGAGCGAAAGCTGCACAGTTCCTGAACACAGTAAGGCAGATGCTTGAAAACCCGCTGTCTATGCTGTTATAGAAGAACGCGAAGAAGCGCAAAGAGAAACCTTGGCGTCTCCTGGCGTCCTTGGGTACGCCATGAGGCGTGCGTTTAATAATAACAATAATGTT
>JBBDMD010000023.1:0-8194 GCA_040878515.1 Balneolaceae bacterium
CAAAAAAAGTAAAGCCGCGGATGATATCCATCGGAGCCAGTGCATATCCCAGGGATTTTGATTACCATGCATTCAGGGAGATAGCTGATGAAGTAGGTGCTTTTTTATGGATGGATATGGCTCATACCGCAGGTTTAATTGCAGCAAAATTGTTAAATGATCCGCTTCAAATTTGTGATGTAGTTACTACCACCACGCACAAAACACTGCGAGGCCCCCGCGGCGGAATGATTCTTGTAGGTAAAGACGGCAAAAACAAGCTGGGTGTTACCGCACGTCTATCAGGCAGGGTGAAGAACTGGAGTGAAGTTCTCGATTCAGCCGTATTTCCGGGAACACAGGGCGGCCCGCTCATGCACGTAATAGCGTCTAAAGCGGTGGCTTTTGGTGAAGCACTGCAACCTGATTTCAAAATGTATCAAAAACAAGTGATATCCAACGCCAAAGTTATGGCGTCGGAATTTATGGAGCGCGGGTATAAACTGGTGAGCGACGGCACAGACAATCACCTGATTCTGGCAGATCTGAGAAGTAAGGGATTGACAGGTAAAACGGCTGAGGAAGCACTGGATCAGGCCGGTATTACCGTAAACAAAAATATGGTACCTTTCGATACGGAAAGTCCGTTTGTTACATCCGGAATTCGCATCGGCAGCCCGGCCATGACAACCCGCGGATTTAAGGAACAGGAATTTAAACAGATTGTTGCTCTCATTGATCAGGTGCTTCAGAATCCGGAAGATCAAACCAATATTTCGAATGTAAAAGGGGAAGTCCGTTCTTTGTGTGAACAGTATCCTCTTTATGATTTTGTAACTGCATAAATGACCCATTTACCCGGCCTGAAACTATGAATCACCACGCTATTATTAACAACTGATCTGTATAATTAAAATCGTATTATCTACAGCCCTGTAATTGTTTAAATTTTATTATCTATTTTTATTAAATGAGTAAATCATCGGATAGTTCCAAGCGAAGTATTATGGGGGCCAACCCACCCAAAGCCAAACCACCCAAAGTTGATCCAACAGCGGCCATGTCGTTTCTGGATCACCTCGAAGAACTTCGGTGGCGGATCATTAAAGGGATAGCAGGAATTGTGGCAGGAATCATTATTGCCTTTATATTTGCAGACTTTTTTATCCAGGAATTTATCCTGGGGCCGGCCAGGGCAGATTTTTTTATGTATCAAATCATGCCTATTAATGCCGTTGACCTGTCACTGATATCCAGAAGGCTGCCCGGACAGTTTTTCACCTATTGGGGAACGCTTATAATTATTGGCGGAATTATAGCTTCCCCATTTTTTATTTACCAGATGTGGTCCTTCATCGAACCCGCTCTTGAATCAGGTGAAAAGATTAAAACTGTACTGAATGCCCTTTTTATCTCCTTCTTTTTCATTTTTGGCGTGGCGTTTGGGTATTTAATTCTGGTTCCGTTTGCCGTTCAGTTTTTCACTCAGTTTATCATCGCTGATGTGATAGCCAATGAGTTTGATATCAATGAGTATTTCACATCAGTGGCCATGTGGACGCTCTCGTGCGGGATCATTTTTCAGATACCGGTAGTGAGTTATTTCCTGTCGAAAGTAGGCCTGCTTACTCCTGAGTTTCTGAAGACTTATCGCCGGCATGCCCTGGTTGCTATTTTATTGGTTTCCGCATTTTTAACGCCTCCTGATCCGGTTTCGCAGATCATGATTGCCTTTCCATTAATCCTGTTATATCAGTTTGCCATATTTTTAAGCAAAGTCGCTTTAAGGAAACGCAAGAAAGAGATGGAAGCTGCGTTTAGTGATCAGGATACGGAAGAATAGATTCCAAACTGAATCAGTAAAAAACGGTTTACTGATTCAGTGAATACCTGTACCTTACTAAAATTCCCGGTGAGACAATCTCGCCGGGTAACTATCATAAATTTAAAATTTTTGAACAACCAGATGCGATTTTCAGTTTTACCAGGACTTCTGTTAGTAATCATTACATCAGCACTTTTTATCTCTTGTGATACGGAAGATCCATTTGCTTTCAGGGAACCGGATCTGACTACGGTACCTGAACCATTTGAATTTGAAGAAACAGAACCGGTACTTATTGAAGAAGGAATTGAAGCATACATTCTGGATGAAGGATCCGGATTTGAAACCATTGTACCCCGGGATCGAATATCCGTCTCAGTTTCTATCAGAACCCTGGACGGCGAAATTGTTTACAGTACGTTTATGAACAGCAGCACCCAACCTGTCAATATCCTTGTAAACAGTATCAAACCTGAAAATACAAGCCCCAACAGCATCCTCTCAGGTAATTTAAGTGCTTCAGCCTTTATAGACCGGTCCTTTTCAGATGGATTCCGTAAAGGTGTCCTCTCTATGAAAAAAGGTGAGCGCAGGACTTTAATCATATCCCCCGAACAGGGTTTTGCAAATGTAAGTCAGAGCAACCCTAATTTTGAATACCGTGATGATACACTGCAATACGATGTGATCATTACCAATATATTACAGCAGTAATCAGACATCAATATAGGTTTTAACCACTCTTCCGGTCAGATTGGTCAGGATTTCATGGACATTGGTCTCACCATGTTCTGCCCACTGTGAAGCATTCCATGCGTTTCCGCCCATCAGCGTCACTTCGGTATCAGTTGCCGGTTTATCCTTTTTAAGGTATACCATTATAAAATCCATCGTCACATTTCCAACCTGACTGTAATACTTATCACCAATCCGAACTTTCAGTTTATTGCTCAGAGAACGCGGGATCCCATCGCCATAACCCACAGGAAGTGTTGCTAAATATCCATCTTCAGGACATTCCCAGGATGCTGCATAACTAACGGTCTCCCCTTTTTTGACGGGCCGTACCTGAACGATCCTGGTTTTCCAGGTTAAAGCCGGTGTAAGCCAATCCACCTGAACACGCCCCGAATTATAACCATAGATTGCCAGTCCCATCCGAATCATCGAAAATCTGTTCAGATTGTAGTGACTAATGAAACCGGTATTACTCATGTGAATCAGCGATACTTCACTGAATATTTCAGTGACTTCCCGAAACCGCTTGTGTTGTTCATTCACAAAAGGATTACCGGGATCATCAGCAGTTGCAAAATGGGAATAGATACCGCCGCAAACCAGCCTCTGATTGGCAATTGCAAGCTTACGAACTTCGGGTGCTTCATCCGGTGTAAACCCGAGGCGTCTCATCCCGGTATCAAAATTGAGATGATAGCGTGTTCCGTCCATCAATATTGAAAAGTGAACCGCATGACTGACTGTGGCCGATAAGTTATGCGTTACATAGGCTGCCGCTGTTTCCTGTGCCGGTACGCCAAACACAAGGATTGGTTTCTTGATCCCTCCCATTCTAAGTTCAATTCCTTCATCAACGGTGGCTACTCCAAACCAGTCTGTACTCTCTTCAATATGTCTGGCACTGTGGACGGCTCCATGTCTGTAAGCATCACATTTAACCACAGAGAGAATTTTCTTACCGGGATTTTTCTTTTTTACAGTTTCAATATTCGTCAGCAAAGTATTCAGGTTGATTTCTGCAACCGAATTGGGAAAATGAACTTTCAAATTTATGCTCCAAAGAATTTTCTTTTTCGTTTATTGAGGATTACATGGGCCGCATTATAACCTGCAGCACCGAATACCCCGCCGCCGGGATGGCACGATGCACTGGACAGATAGAGATTTTTAACCGGTGTTTCATATCTGCTTAATTCGGGCGTCGGCCTGAACATAAACATCTGGTCAAAATTCATCTCTACATGCATTACATTTCCGCGCAAAAGTCCATGCTTTCTTTCAATATCCAACGGTGACTGAATATACCAATCTATCCGTTTACCTTTCATGTTTGGGGCATATTTTTCAACAACCCCATAGATTTTTTCGGCTTCTCTTTCGCGTATATCATCCCATTTCACGCCGTTTGCCAATTCGTAGGGATGCCACTGTGCCCAGGCAAACAGTGTGTGTTTTCCGTCTTTAGCAACTTCAGGATCAATTTTAGAGAATGTCATGGCTAATACTGCAGGTTCTTCTGGCGGATTGCCTTTTTTATAGTCACCGATGGCCCGGTTCATATAGTCAACCGACGGTGCTAATAATTGCATTCCATTGTGAATATGAGGGTCGCCGGGGGCCGCAATATATTCCGGCAGTTCATCCATAGCACACCTGATAACCATCCCAAACCCGTTGCCAACCTGTATATCTTCCACTTTCTTAAAAAGTTTACTATCCAGGTTTTCACGGCCTACAAGTTTCAGCATAGTGGTTTGAACGTGCGCGTTGGAGACGATAAGATCAGATTTAAAGTATTCATCCTCTTCTGTAAAGACTCCCCTGGCTTTGCCATCAGCAATATCAATCTTCTTTACCGGTGAGTTAGGAATCACTTCGCCGCCATAGTCTTCAATCAGACGGATCATGGCCTGTGTGAGCATTCCGCTGCCCCCTTTCGGATGTTTTGCCCCGCTTTGGTGAAGCATCGACTGCCATCCCACAAAATCTCCGGTTGCCGACTGATCCGGAAGCGGTCCCGACTGGGCTGCAAACCAGGTAAGTGCAGCTTTCATATAAGGGCTGGTAAAAGATTTATCAACTACACCTCCGTAGCTGCCAAGAATTTTTTGTAAACCATCCATCTGTTCCCCTTTTTTGAACATCGATCCGTTACGAATCTGTCCTTTAGCCATCTCCATGAATATATTCTTCCCGGTTGGGGGAACCATAAATGCTTTCAGAACCCCTTTATTAATCTTTTCCCAGAACTCTATAAATTCCCTGTAGTTGGCTACATCATCCGGGGCAACTTTTGATATGGATTCAAGTGTTCTCTCAAGATCTTTATGAAAATGAATCACCCCTTTTCCATCAGGTACCGGATAACTCATAAAAGGATCCATCTCTATATACTCCAGCCCGTAATCAGTCAGTTGCAGCTCCTCGATAATCCCTGTCTGATGTATCATAATATGGACGGATGAGCCTACATCCATCCTGAAACCGTGTGGATTCTCCTCAGATTTAAACATGGTTTCGGTACATACCGCCCCTCCAAGTGTATCCCGGCGCTCCAGAACTCCTACCTTATAACCTGCTTTGGCCAGGTAACAACCAGTTATCAGCCCATTATGCCCGGAGCCAATGATAAGTGCATCAAAAGTTTTCATACTGCGTACAAGTTAAAAACGGGTGAAATCATTTCGATCTTTTAATTTAGTAAGTTCTTTAAACATTTCGGATATTCAACACATTCATCTGACAAACTCATATAAATATTTAAGTACAAACTCTGCATGAACTTTTTAAAGACATTTTTAGCTTCAATTCTGGGTACAATTTTAGGTATACTCGTTTTGGTTTTGATCCTGGTTGCATCACTGGCCAGCAGCTCTTCACAACCGGAACCCTATATCCGGTCCAACACGGTTTTAACCATCAATCTGACTGGAAACATTCCCCCCCGGATTTCACCCAATCCGATCCAGGAGCTGATTGATCCCACAGGCGGCAACAAACTATCTCTTCAGTCGCTTCAGAACAACTTAAAAAAAGCGGCTTCCGATGATAATATTTCAGGAGTATGGGTAAAAACCAATTTTACTACCACATCTTGGGCAAATCTTCAAACAGCCTACAAATATCTGGAAAATTATAAAGAGAGCGGAAAATTTCTCTACTTCAGTACGGATGACCTGGGAATGAATGAAAAATCATACTTCCTGGCTTCTCTTGCAGACAGCGTGTTTTCTCCGCCGAATACAAATTTTGAGTTTGACGGGTTTATGGCTCAGCTTACGTTTTACAAAGATATGCTTGACAAAATCGGTGTTGAACCGGAAATCTTTCGAGTAGGAATGTACAAATCTGCAGTTGAACCCTATATCCAGGACTCCAGTTCACCGGAAAGCCGCCAGCAACTCAATGAAATTCTTAACTCGGCTTCTGATACATTTATTGAGGCTGTTATGGCCAGGACCGGTAAGACCTATCGTGAAGTTGATGACATGCTCAATTCACCTCCCTACGACCGGCTGAATTTTGCACTTGAAGAAGGCCTGATTGACGCATATGCCTTTGAAGATGAAGTGGAGGCAATCATTAAACAAAAACTGGATCTGGACGAGGATGATGATCTTAAAACCGTATCCTTTAACAGATATACAAGGGTAACCAATGAAAGTGCCGGACTTGATGAAGTCACTGCCTCTGATAAAATTGCTGTGATTTATACTTCCGGTGTGATTCTTCCCAACCTTCCAGACTCACCCTTCGGTAACACAGCAGGAATTACCTCTCATGGCCTGAAAAAACAACTTGAAGACGCTACGGATGATGATAATGTAAAAGCTATTGTCATTCACATCGACAGTCCGGGAGGTGCGGCCACTACTTCTGACCTGTTGTGGCACTATATCCGGCAGGCTTCAGAAAAAGTACCTGTAGTTGCCTCAATGGGAACGGTGGCGGCATCAGGCGGTTATTATATGGCGATGGGAGCTGATACCGTTGTGGCAGGCGAAAATACCATTACAGGATCCATAGGTATTTTCAATCTTCTTTTCAATGTTCAGGAACTGACTGAGGAAAAAATCGGCCTGGACTACGAAACAATCAAAACACATGAGTATGCCGACCTGTACGATCTCACAACGCCTTTTACTCCTGCTGAAAGCAGAGTCATTCAGCAGAATGTTGAGAATGGTTACGAAGCATTCCTGGATCGCGTGGCTGAAGGCCGGGGTATGACACGTGATGAAGTGCATGAAGTGGCGCAGGGGCGTGTTTACACTGGTACAGCCGCACTGGAGGCCGGCCTTGTTGATATTATCGGGGATATTGACCGCGCCGTTGAAGTTGCCGCGGAAATGGCCGAAATTGAAGAGTACAAGCTGGATACATATCCAAAACAGAAAGACTTGTACACTACTCTGTTTGGTGCTGCAGATGCACAGCTGCGTTCCTGGATGTTTGGATGGGTACCCGAAAAAATTCAAAGTGATATCACCGATATCCGGATACTGATGGAGCAGCCGCGAGGACAGAACTGGATGTTGCTGCCATTGAAATTTGATGTTAACTAATGAATTCATGCAGCTTGGAAATCTTTTAATCGAACAACTGAGCGAAGGATTTTTTGAACTTTTTGAGGATGGATCATTTAAGAAGATGGATCCGGGCCGTTTAAAAAACCCGATTGATGATCCGTCACTTGGAAAGTACTCCTCTGCCCTGGGCGTAGACCCCCTGCTCATAACTACAGGCGAACTCAATATTATTGTGGATCCAGGCCTCGGCTGGGGACTGGATCATAACAGCCGGTTCCAGAATACTTCAAATGTAGTTACCAACCTCGATATCTTCGGGCTTCGGCCCGAAGATATCCACCTGGTGATCCTTACCCACCTCCATTTCGACCATGCTGCTGGGTCAACTTTTGTATCCGATTCGCTTACAACCACTGCTACTTTTCCAAATGCAACATACCTGGTGCACCGGACGGAATGGGAATTTGCTCTATCGGCAATAGATTCGATCCGGACCGTGAAAGGTGCCGATTATAAGCTTGATGAACTTTATAAACTTGTGAGCGAAGAGAGGCTACAGTTTATAGATGAGGATGTCTTTGATCCGGTCAGAAACATATCACTCATCAAAACCGGCGGACACACACCGGGACATATGGTTGTAAAGATTCTATCGGACGGTAAAGCGGCTTATTTTATGGGAGATTTGATTCCAACTGAATACCATTTAAATCATTACTCTATGAAACAACTGGATGAAGATCCTATTCAGTCAAAAAAAATTAAAACAGTTCTCCTGCGAAGAGCCCTCAAAGAGAAAGCCGTGATGTTCTTTTATCACTCCCTCTATAAAAAAGCCGGGCAGATTTCCCTTGATGAGAAGAAACGGTATGTGCTGGTGGATTTGTGAATAGAATGACCAGACCTGTCAGCGTCCGAAGGTCCTGACAGCGTCTCATCTACATCTTCAATCTTTATTTGTAAAAAGTTCACCAAAGACATAACGGGTGCCATTCATGGTAGGTAAACTTGCCCGATTGAATATCCGAATACATGTAACCGGACAACCGGACGCTCATATGTTATGCACTCATATGTTATGCACTCATAATATATTGACAATTTGAACAGTAAGTATGACCAT
>JBBDMD010000024.1:0-2211 GCA_040878515.1 Balneolaceae bacterium
TTCTTTTGGTAACGGGAGGAAATGCATCTGCCAGCGGAACAGCATTGAATGATCCCGATGGCAATGCCGATTCTATAGTTTACTATAGCAACTAATCAGTTATTTCATACTGAAATATGTAAAGGCACCTCAATATGTTAATATGGGGTGCTTTTTTTTCTGGCAGGTAACGGTCAGAGTATGATCAGTACTCTGTTTTATCCTCTTTCATGATCCACTGCTCAAACAAACGTACAGCCTCTTCTCTTTCAATTTGTTTCATCGGTATAGAGCGTTCAGTAAGATCCACGTTGAGCTCTTCAAAAATAAATTCATCATCAAAACCCGCACGGGCAGCATCGTTTTTGGAAGCTGCGTAATAAACATTATCCGGCCGGGACCAGTATATGGCACCCAGGCACATAGGGCAAGGTTCACAAGAGGAGTAGATATCGCAGCCTGTAAGCTGAAAATCATTCAGATGTTTACAAGCGTTTCTGATTGCAACGATTTCGGCATGAGCACTTGGGTCATTTGAATAGAGAACCTCATTCATTCCCTCACCCACAATTTCGTTATTTTTAACTATAACGCAACCAAACGGCCCTCCCCGGTTATGCTCCATTCCGGTTTTTGCAAGCTCAATAGCCCGCTGCATAAATTTTCTGTTCATCTCCATCCAGTTTTAATTCGCATCCATAGCAACATAATAAAATGTTTATAAATGTTTGACCATCTTTTAATCCGGTTGCCAGCACACAATTAACCTCCACATAATAGTGTTAAAATTCTTAGCTTTGCACGCTTATAATGGTTTGAATAAACCATCCGTATTTTAAAATAAATTTAACCGAAAATAGATAATGTCACTATTAATTGTCGGATCTGTTGCCTACGATGGAATTGAAACCCCGTTTGGGAAAACCGATCGAATTCTGGGGGGATCGGCCACCTATATTTCACTGGCCTCTTCCTATTTTGCCAAAAAAATTAACCTGGTCGGGGTTGTGGGTAAAGATTTTGCCGATGAAGATATTGAATTGCTGAAAAGTAAAGAGATTGATCTTGAAGGCCTTCAGGTGGACACTACGGGCAACACTTTTTTTTGGAAAGGAAAGTATCACTACGATTTGAATAACCGGGATACGCTGGAAACCCAGCTCAATGTATTTGAACATTTTGATCCGGTAATTCCTGATGCCTATAAAGATGCCAAATATATAGCTCTTGGAAACATTGAGCCCAGCCTCCAGGGAAAAGTACTGGACCAGGTGACCCACCCGGACTATGTAGTGATGGACACTATGAATTTTTGGATTGAAGGGACTCCGGATGCCCTCAAAAAAACGCTCAAAAATGTGAATCTACTTGTAATCAATGATTCGGAAGCCAGGGAACTGGCCAATGAGCCCAACCTGATGAAAGCAGCAGAAATCGTTCGATCGATGGGACCGGAATCTCTTATAATCAAAAAAGGAGAACACGGGGCATTACTCTTTACCGGCAGCGAAATTTTTTCGGCACCGGCCTATCCGGTCATTGATATCTTTGATCCCACGGGTGCGGGAGATACTTTTATGGGAGGTTTTCTTGGATGGATCTCCTACACGGATGATTTGTCGCCATTAAACATGCGAAAAGCTGTTATTTTCGGTTCAGTGATGGCCAGTTTTTGCGTGGAAAAATTTGGCCCCGAACGGTTGAAGAATCTCACAGAAAAGGAGATCTATGACCGCTACCGAGAATTTCGGCGGTTGAGTTCTATTCCTGAAATTGAGTAATAAACACATTTTTATCTTATGCCGGTACCCGATAAAATATTTTTAGCATCCGGAAATCCTCATAAAATTGAAGAGCTTCAGCAGGTGTTGCAGCCATTGGGAATTGATTTGAAATCTACCCATGATATACCAGAACCTGAAGAAGTGGTGGAAGATCAGCCCGATCTGGAGGGTAATGCTCTGAAAAAGGCACAATTTTGGTTCGATAAAACAGGGTTACCTTCACTGGCTGATGATACCGGGCTGGAAGTGGATGCTCTTCATGGAGCTCCGGGAGTCTGGTCGGCACGCTACGCCGGAGCCAATGCGACCTATGAAGATAATGTAAATAAGCTGCTGAGTGAACTTGAAGGAAAATCAAGCCGGACCGCCCGATTTCGTACGGTAATTGCATATGTTACGGAATCAGAAAATTATTTATTCGAAGGAGTTTGCCGGGGCAATATCATTG
>JBBDMD010000024.1:2311-8174 GCA_040878515.1 Balneolaceae bacterium
GTTACGGAATCAGAAAATTATTTATTCGAAGGAGTTTGCCGGGGCAATATCATTGAGGAAAAAAGAGGTCATAAAGGATTTGGTTACGATCCGGTATTTGTACCTGAGGGATATACACAAACATTCGCCGAATTGAGCAGCGAAGAGAAAAACAGGATCAGCCACCGCGGAAAAGCTGTTCAGAAATTTGTGGAGTTTATTAATGGACACTGATAATTGAAACCTGGGTTCATTCCGGGGCGATTATCACCACAGCACCGAAAAGTTGGATACGTATACAAGGTGTAATTTGAAGTTTCTAAGTGACGACTGAATAGATTTTGGTAGTATTTTCATTAAACGCTGCACGTTCACTCTGCAGCATGCCCTCTCACTTTGATTCTTAATCCAAATTCACTTTCTTTCACGGATTCATTAATCAAAGGACTTCATGGAATTTACATTTCTGGATGCAATTATTATAGTTGTTTACCTGATTGTTGTAGCTGTATTCGGGGTATGGTCGGCCGGAACTCAGCGCAATACGTCAGATTATTTTTTAGGTGGCAGAGACATTCCGTGGTGGGCTATTCTCTTTTCTGTGGTTGCCACCGAAACCAGTACGTTAACATTTATCAGTATCCCGGCAGTGGCTTACGGCGGGAATATCACTTTTATGCAGCTAACGCTGGGTTATATCCTGGGACGTATTATTGTCGCAATATGGTTACTGCCGGCCTATTTTAAAGGGGAGATGAGTACCGCCTATCAGTTTCTGGAAGAACGATTCGGAGCAGGGATGAGAAAAACCGCCAGCAGTACCTTTATCGTTACCCGGCTGCTTGCAGACGGAGTACGCCTGTTTGCCACAGCTATACCGCTTGCCATTATTTTTCGTATTGCAGGCATATTTCAGGAATGGGGCGACGGCCAGTTGTATGTGCTCGCAATCTTAATTATTGCGGTTATCACCATGATCTATACGTTCCTGGGGGGTATCAAAGCAGTTGTATGGATGGATGTAGTTCAGATGGGTGTGTACCTGGGCGGCGCCTTATTTGCTTTTATATTGATGCTTGGAAATATACAGGAACCGTTTTCAGTGATTTTCACTCAGCTGTCTGAAGCGGGTAAGCTAACTCTTTTTAAATGGGGCGGGGATGTATCGATCCGGGAGTTTTTTGCTGATCCCTATATCTTGTGGATTTCACTTTTTGGAGGAGCTGTCTTTTCAATCGCCTCCCATGGCACGGACCATCTGATTGTACAACGGCTTTTATCAGTTGGAAATTTACGGTCCAGCCAGAAAGCGCTGATTTGGAGCGGTATTGTAGCCAGTCTGCAATTTGGTTTTTTTCTGCTCATCGGCCTGATGCTTTTCGTATTTTATGGCGGGCTAACAGCTGTTGAACTCGGGCTGCAAACCACAGACGAAATATTTGCGCTTTTTATTGTTGAACAAATGCCGGTTGGAGTCACCGGCCTCATTATAGCGGCGCTGTTTGCCGCAGCCATGAGCAGCCTTAGCTCCTCACTGAATGCTCTGGCCTCGTCCACTACCTTTGATATTATTAAACCTCTGTTTGGCCTAAAATGGACAGATAAAGATGAACTGCGAATTTCCAGGCTTGTAACAATTTGGTGGGGCGTCATTTTAACGGGTTCGGCTTTTCTCTTTACCTGGCTTCAGCTTAGTGAAGGAGACAGGCCGGCTATTGTTGAACTGGGCCTTGGTATTGCATCCTACACTTACGGAGGCCTGCTGGGGGTGTTCTTGCTGGGCCGTTTTTTCCCGTACCCTAATAAAACAGATGCCATGATCGGGTTCTTTACAGGATTAATCTCACTGCTTTTTATGGTCGAAGGAGCACTTCAGCAATTTATACCCGGAGAAGGATTAACGATTGCATGGCCGCTCTATACACTTGTGGGAGCCTTCATTGTGATCGCGGTTGCCAACGGCTCTTATACTATCAGGAATCTATTAAGCAGTGATTAGTGTTAAGTCAAACTTTACATGTCGGGATATGAGACCTGTCAGATTTTTTATAAACTACATTTTTGACCAGCAATCGATTTCGTAACCTACGACAATGAGATATACTTCACATTATTAACCCCATCCAGAGTCTGAATGCTTTTCAGCTCTTCTGTATCCAGTTTTTTATCAACGATTACGGCTGTAATGGCATTGGTTCCCTTTGCCTGACGTCCGAGGCTCAACGCACCGATATTGATGCTTCTTTCTGCAAGTGCCCCGGCAACGGAAGCCAGCATCCCGGGTTTATCCAGGTTTTGATACATTAATATATCCCCCTCTAGCCGCAGTTCAATACCATATCCGTCAATCTCCACAATTCGATAATCACCGGGGCCGAACACAGCCGCAGAAATCCGGTTGTAGTCCGAATTGTTACCCATTTTTACGGATACAAGATCTTTAAATGTTTTACCGCTGCTTGATGTGGTTTCACTCAATTTAAACCCGCGTTCTTCCGAAAAGTGCCGGGCATTAATAAGATTGACCGATTCGCTGATAAACTGTGAAAGTATGCCTTTCAATATACCATCCGTCAGGAGGTCAGCATATTTAGCACTTTCACCTGTATATTCAAATGAAAGATCCTGGGTATTATCCGGCATGATTTGCCCGCAGACCTGTCCCAGTTTTTCTGCCAGTTCCACATAGGGCTGAACTTCTTTATTGGAGAGCAGTGAAATTGACTTTCCGTTTAAACTGCCTTTATAGCTCTTATTCTCCAGAGCGTCAGAAATCTGTTCAGCTATCTGCTGGGCTACTTTTTCCTGTGCCTCTTCTGTTGACGCACCCAAATGGGGCGTACAAACAATGGCCGGATGGTTTAAAATTTCATAGAGCTCTGCTGTGGGCGGTTCACTGGTATACACATCCAGTGCTACACCGGCAAGTGTTCCATTGTTGATGAGTTCCACAAGATCATCTTCTTTATAGATGCCGCCTCTTGCACAATTTACCAGCCGCATTCCTTTTTTGATCTTCGCTTCATTATCAAGCGAAATCATATTTTTTGTTTTCTCTGTGAGGGGTGTATGAACAGTCAGAAAATCCACTTTGCCAAGTAACTCATCGAGTTCAAGCAGCTCTGCACCGATCTCGCTGGCATGATCGTGTGTTGTAAACGGATCGTAGGCAAAAATCTCCATACCAAAATGTTTCATTCGCAGGGCCACTTCAGAGCCGATTTTTCCCAGCCCAACTATCCCAAGTTTTTTCCCGTGAACCTCAGTTCCCATAAATGATTTTCGATCCCATCCGCCACTTTTTACCCGGCTGACGGCTTCCGGAATATTTCTTGCAAGTGAGATAATCATTCCACAGGTATGTTCAGCTGTAGAAATTGTATTTCCGTCGGGAGTGTTCATTACCAATACACCTTTAGTGGTTGCCGCGGGAATATCAATATTATCTACCCCAACACCGGCGCGGCCAATTACACTCATTTTTTTCGCATGCTGAAGCAGTTTATCTGTTACAGTTGTAGCACTTCGAACAACCATTGCATCATAGTTCTCAATAATTTTTTTCAGCTCATCGTCGGAAAGTTTGCCGGGGACATCAGCCTTAATCCCTCTGTTTTTAAATATTTCCGCACAAATGGGGTCTACACTATCTAAAATGAGAACGTTGTAAGACATTATTATTAAGTTTGGATTTGTTCCTGGTTGGGATTTATAAATTCTAAAATCATCGATTTGAGTTCATCAATGCCGGCTCCCGTTTCTGCGGAACAGGGAATAACCGGTACATCAATATTCATCTCGTGTAAAATATTTTCTACGCGTTTTTTTGATGAGGAGAGCTTGTTTTTGGAAATTTTATCGGCTTTTGTAAGCGCTATAATAAAGGGCTTTTGATTACTTGCCATCCAGAAGAAAAATTCCTCGTCAAGCTTCGATGGGTTATGACGCGCATCCACCAGGTGAATAATCAGATGAAGGGTTCCCCTTTGTAAAAGATACTGATGGATATCGCGGCCCCATCTTGCACGCTCTTTTTCCGATACTTTGGCAAATCCGAATCCCGGTAAATCCACGAGGTAAAATTTCTCATCGATTTCATAATAGTTCATCTGCTGGGTTTTACCGGGGGTGTTACTGGTGCGAGCCAGCCTTTTTTTATTGGTGATGCGATTAATCAGCGATGATTTACCAACATTCGAGCGTCCGGCAAAGCAGAATTCAGGATGGGTTTCTGGCGGACAGTCAGATAAAGATGGCGCCCCGGTAATAAATGTTGCTTTTTGAAAAGCCATTAAACAATTTCGTTTTCCTCTTTTTCAACGCCAAAATGGACAGGTACAGGATAATTACCCGTAAAACAGGCTGTACAATAAGAATGGTTGGATTCGTTTGCTTCCTGTACGGCTTCAACCAGCCCTTCAGCAGATAGATATCTCAAACTGTCAACACCTATTTCTCTGGCCATGGCCTCTTTATCACTGTTATATTTGTTTGCAATCAGCTCTTCAGTACTTGGAAAATCCATACCGTAAAAACAGGGATGCGTAATCGGCGGTGAACTTACCAAAAAGTGAATCTCAAGAGGATTTGCATCCCTGATCATATCTACCAGGTACCGGGATGTTGTACCCCTCACGATCGAATCGTCCACTATTATAACAGAGCGTCCTTCAATTACCCCCTTTACCGTATTGAATTTAGTGCGGACTTTTTGGTCTCTTGATTTTTGTCCGGGAGAGATAAATGTTCGTCCCACATAGTGATTCCGGATCAGCCCGATGTCATATTTACATTCGTTGCCAATTTTCTGGCTCTCGTGGGCATAGCCGATAGCAGCTGTGTTACTGGAATCAGGCACCGATATGACGATGGGTTTTTTAAGGGTATCCGGGTATAAAATAATTTCATCAAGCGGATGTTCTTTGGCCAGCTGCTTCCCAAGGTTTCTGCGGATTTTGTCTACATTTTCACCAAATATTTTACTGTCGGGACGGGAGAAGTAGACATACTCAAAAATACACTGACTGCTTGAGGTTCCCTCTTTAGGTTGAAGATGATAAGATTCAGGTTCTTTATTTAAGTGCGCTTCCCTGTCAATCACTATCACTTCGCCGGGCTCTACATCCCGGATGTATTCAGCACCGATGATGTCGAAAGCACAGGTCTCACTGGCTACTGTGTAGGATCCATCAATCATTCCAAGTGCAAGCGGACGGAACCCGTTGGGGTCGCGTACGGCAATCAGTTTGTCATCTGTTAGTATCACCAGGCAGTAAGCTCCTTCAATCTGTTTCAATGCGTCCAGAATCTGATTTAACTGATCCGTTTCCCGGCTGTGAGAGATCAGGTGAAGAATCAGTTCGGTATCGGAAGTGCTTTGAAAAAGAACGCCTTCCTCCCGGAAACGATCACGCAGGAACCGGGCATTTGTCAGGTTGCCATTATGGCCGATCGCAAGGTTTCCATTTTTATGATGAACGCGGAAGGGTTGAATATTGGCTGGATTCCGGGAAGATCCGGATGTGGAGTAGCGATTGTGGCCAATGGCCGAATTTCCTTTCAATTCCCGTTTAAAAATTTTGGAGTCATCAAAAACAGACAGAACCAACCCAAAATCTTTGTGCATCGGCATAATGTACCTGTCTTTTCTCTCGTCAAAGTAAGAGGTTACAATTCCGGCTGATTCCTGGCCGCGATGTTGAAGGGCATGGAGGCCATAGTAGGTGAGGAGTGCTGCTTCGGGGTGGTCGTATACACCAAAAATGCCGCAATAATCGTGTGGTTTATCGATCATGATGTGGATTGCAGTTCAATAGAAATAATAAGAGTGAAAGATATGGAAAAGAGCAGTAAATAGCAGAGTGTTTGAGAAAAGAAGTATAAG
>JBBDMD010000025.1:0-3068 GCA_040878515.1 Balneolaceae bacterium
AAATCAGTCATAAATTTTCATTCAAACCGGCAAAATTGTTTTGTATCTTTCGTGTTTGTAGAAATTATCAGAAAGAAGTTACATGAGCGACACCACAACGGATTCAAAACCTTTATCAAAAAATGGCACTTCCGCACATGATCGTCCCATTATCATCAAGGGTGCCCGCGTACACAATCTCAAAAATATTGACGTTGAAATACCCCGCAACAAGTTAACGGTTATAACCGGAGTGTCGGGTTCTGGCAAATCAAGCCTCGCGTTTGATACTATTTATGCCGAGGGCCAGCGGCGTTATGTGGAGAGCCTTTCCAGCTATGCCCGCCAGTTCCTGGAACGAATGGATAAACCCGATGTGGATTTTATGCAGGGTATTTCTCCTGCAATGGCCATTCAGCAAAAAACCACGTCCACAAACCCAAGATCTACGGTGGGTACTTCTACGGAAATCTACGACTATGTAAGGCTTCTGTTTGCACGAATAGGCAAAACCATTTCTCCGGTTTCGGGAAAGCAGGTTCGGAAAGATTCGGTAAAAGATGTGATTGATGAGCTATATTTGAAGGAAGAGGAGAACAGTAAATTTTATGTACTCTACCCTCTTGAACTGCGTGAGGGACGTAAGATAGAGGAACACCTTACCGTATTGAAGGAAAAAGGGTTTACCCGGCTTTTAAATATTACGGATGAGTCGTTAGCGGATCTGTCCCGGGAGGATTATGACCCAAAGAAGATTAAGCCAAAAACACATCGAATTCTGGTTGACAGGCTAGCGCTGAAAAAAGATGATGATACCCGCAGCAGGATGGCCGACTCTGTTGAAATTGCATTCCGGGAGGGCCACGGACGCTGTTCAGTCAAGATGAGAGATGGAACGGAATATCCTTTTAGTGAACGATTTGAGCAGGACGGGATGGAGTTTACCGAGCCTACTCCCCAGATGTTTTCGTTCAATAATCCATTTGGTGCCTGTAATAGCTGTGAAGGATTCGGGCGCGTAGCCGGAATTGATGAAGATCTGGTGATACCCGACCACGATAAAACCATTCGAAATGGCGCTGTGGCTCCATTCGACACTCCTAAGTTCAGTTCATATCTCAAAAATTTTGTTAAGGTAGCTGCCCGGTACCAGCTTCCCATTGATGTACCGTATAAAAACCTGGACAAAGAAACCCGCAGGATACTCTGGAACGGAAAAGATGAGTATGCCGGCATTCACGGTTTTTTCAAAGATGTAAAGAGTCAGTTCTATAAAGTGCATATGCGGGTTCTCTATTCCCGCTACAGAGGGTACAGCCGTTGCCCGGAATGTGAAGGATACAGAGTCCGGAAAGATGCCCTCTATGTGAAAATCGATGATCTGCATATTGGTGAAGTTACTGAAATGACGATTGGCCATGCGCGTGAATTTTTTGAGCAGCTGGAAATCACCGAGTTTGAAAAAGAGGTGGCCGGACAGATCCTGTACGAGATACGCAAGCGCCTTAAATACCTGGATGAAGTGGGGCTCGACTACCTGACCCTGAACCGGCTTACAAATACGCTGAGCGGCGGCGAATCTCAGCGTATCAATCTTGCCAACTCACTTGGAAGTTCATTGATAGGAAGCCTTTATGTGCTTGATGAACCTACGATAGGCCTGCATCCCAGAGATAATAACAGGCTTATCAATATTTTAAAATCTTTGCGGGATATAGGCAACACGGTTTTGGTTGTGGAGCATGACCCGGAGATGATTAAATCTGCAGATAACATCATTGATATTGGTCCATTTGCAGGAACCTATGGCGGAGAAATTGTATTCAGCGGAACTTATGAACAGCTGCTTAAAAACAATTCACTGACCGGTAAATATCTCAGCGGCCGGAAAGAGATCAGTGTACCCGAAAAAAGACGGAAAGGAAATGGTAAATCACTGGTTGTTGAGGGAGCTACTGAACACAACCTGAAAGACATTGACGTAGAATTTCCGCTCGGTAAACTGGTTTGCGTTACGGGTGTATCCGGTTCGGGAAAGTCCACCCTGGTGCACGACACGCTGTTTGCATCCATACAGAAACGATTTGGAAACTGGAAAGAGAAGGTGGGCAGACATCGAAGTATCTCCGGTACCAAAAATATTGCTGCCGTTGAGATGGTAGACCAAAGCCCGATCGGCCGTTCAACCCGATCCAATCCGGCTACCTATACAAAAGCATTTGACGGAATTCGCGACCTGTTCTCCAATACCCGCCAGTCGAAAATAATGGGGTACACACCCGGGCATTTTTCTTTTAATGTTCCCGGCGGCCGCTGTGAAAGCTGTCAGGGCGAAGGCGTTCAAAAAATTGAAATGCAGTTTATGGCCGATATAGAGCTTGTTTGTGAGGAGTGTGGCGGCACACGATTCAGAAAAGAAGTGCTCCAGATCCGTTATCGCGGAAAAAATATCCATGATGTGCTTGAAATGAGCGTGAGTGAAGCCATCGAATTCTTTGTGGACGAAGCTACTATTGTAAATAAACTTCAGCCGCTGGAAGATGTGGGACTCGGATACCTGAGGCTGGGACAGAGTGCCACTACACTCTCAGGCGGAGAAGCACAGCGCGTGAAGTTGGCTAAATTCTTGTCCAAGACAAATACGGATCAAACACTCTACTTTTTTGACGAACCCACAACGGGTCTTCATTTCGAAGACATTGCCAAACTCCTGACCTCCTTCAATGAACTTGTAAATAACGGGCATTCGGTGATCATCATCGAACACAACCTGGACGTTATGAAATCCGCCGACTGGATTATTGACATTGGCCCTGAGGGCGGCTTTGGCGGAGGACAGGTGGTGGCTGTTGGCACCCCGGAAGATATCGCCGGCACAGAAGAAAGCTACACCGGTCAGTTTTTAAGAGAGATACTTTAGATATCCATAATCACTTCAAAAACCGGCTGAACGCGCGGAATTATTTTCAAAGAAACACAAAAAATGTTTTTGAGTATCTATACTTCAGCAGTGAGGTATCATTGCATCTCCCTGTCGTAAAAACTCATGCTTTATTGTAACATCCAATGCCGGAAAATGTCTTATATTC
>JBBDMD010000025.1:3168-8161 GCA_040878515.1 Balneolaceae bacterium
GACGATGGCGAGAAAAATGCCGTCCTGTCAGTTACCGTAGGTATCTGGTTTTAATTAACCTTGTACTCTTTGAATCCCCGGCCTATAAGACCGGGGATTTTTTTACTGCCTGCAACATCCTGAGCTATTGTTTGTTATTTTCCCACAAAAACGCGCCGGCACGTTCACGTTGTACAGGTGACTACAATTCTGATATATATCAATGATTGCCAAACTGCTCTATTTAAACTGGAAACTTTTCCTGGCCCGGCTATCTAACTTTCAAACGGTGCTATTGATTGCGTACAGCCTGTTTCTTCTTGTGATGTTTGCGAACATTCTGGGATCGGCTCTGATTGTCCTGTTTTTAGAGAGCTCAACACGCCTTCAGATAGAACTCCCCTGGCTCACGCCCGAAATTCATAAGCTGATCCTGCTCACATTTGCCACAATTTTTTGGATCATGCACTTTTCGTTTACAAGTACAAGGCTGCTTAATGTAGATGAAAACAGAAAACTGCTGGCGTTTTCATATCCGGCCGGAAAGCTAGCCTGGCATCTGAACCTGATGGCGCTCTATCATCCTCTGAATATTATTTATAATATAACCTGGCTTGTATTTCTCTCTCTCCAAATAAACAGCATGTGGAATGTGCCGGTGGTGGTAGCTGCGGTATTGCTCAATTATGGCATTATCTATTCCATTAAACACCGCTTTTTACGAATGGTTGAAAAACGGTTTAAAATCATTGTCTTCAGCTTCCTTTTTGTATTACTTGGCGTGGTTTCCACACTGGCCATCATCTCACGGCAAACCCAATCTCTGCTAAATGACGTTGCCATACAGCTCACACAGATTATCAATGTGCTTTTATGGCTGCCGGGAGGATTGCTGTATCAGTCGGCCACCTACCAGCACGATGCCCTTTTAACGGGAACACTCTTCTTTTTCCTGTTTTTACTCTCTTTTCTCATATTCAGGGACCATTACTTTAAAACGCTGCAGGGGCTTCAGAACCCCTCCGGAAAAACAGTTCAAAAAAAGTTTAGCAGATTGTGGGCATTTCTTAGGCGCTGGCTGGGCCCCAATGCGGGCAAATATTATTACTATGTGATGACACATCCCTACAATAAACTTCAGCTGCTGGCCATCACGCTGATACCCGCAATTTATATCCCCATACTTCTTCTGGTTGATTTTGGTGACATCTCAACCATCCTGATTGCAACCATGCTTGCTGCTATTCCCGTTGCCCTTCTTGCCATGGGGATGGCCAATATGTTTGGATATGAGCACCGTGAAATGCTTCTTCACCTTCAGCTGCCCGTACCCTTCGAACAACAGTTAAAGGAACGGTTTTTAGGTATCATAACGGTACCGCTTTTTATTTTTTACGGCATAACTATCTTTGAACTGCTCAAACTGCCTCAGCTGGGAACGGTAGTGTCGATCTATATTGCCAACACTTTCTTTTTTCTCTGTTTTATGCTGGTATTTCTTTGGAGTTCCTTTTATCAGTACCAAAAGGCCAGTTACAGCACCTTCAGCTTTAAACATCCCATCATACCACAGAAGGTAACATTCACTATCTCTTCTGCTATATTTATACTCGGGTATTCTATATTCGTACCCCTTGGTGAGTGGCATGTATACCGGTTATTTGTGATGGGCGGTCTGATCCTTGCAATCGGAATTTATATATGGTCCAATTTTGAACTACTGGCCAAGGGATTTAGAAACCGTATCCTGAAGCAACTTTGGAATGATTTTTAATAATATGACAACATATTATCAGATAGCTATAGTTGCGGGTGTTTATGTTTAAATTATTTATCCGCTTAAATACCAGGTTATGGTGGCGTTCATTGAAAGGAGCGGAATTTGCAGCAATCATCTTCTACACGCTCTTTCTGCTTCTCGTTTTGAGCCAGGTTATTGTGGTGGCAGTCAGCCTCCTGTTTGTTCAGGATATCGCGCTTGTACGGGAGCAGTATCCCTGGTTTACCGAAGAGGTACAGCTTGCGTTTCAGCTTCTTTTAATCAACTCAATCTGGACAACCCAGATTTTCTTTACCAAAGTCAGCCGGCTCAGGATACATGAGAACAGAAAACTACTGGCCCTGGGATTGCCCATTAAAAAGCTGACCATGTTTCTGAATGGTGCCGGTTTCTTTCATCCCATTAATGTAATGTTTCACCTGATCTGGATTGTTTACCTTGGCCTGATGGCTTCGGAACTCTCCCAGTATTTAGTGGTGGGCTTATTTATTGTTGCCAATTATGGGATCATCAGTTCGTTTAAATGGAAATTTCAGCTTGTCAGTAAAAAGTATTTGACCTGGATCAATGTATTTTTAAGTCTGATTCTTGTCACGCTCATCATCGGTTCACCCTACATCAATCTGCAATCTATTCTCAATAATACCGGGCAGCTGACCGGGACTTTTCTATTGATTTTGCATTTTACTCCCGGCGGAATCATATATGCGCTGCCAAATTTAGTACCGTTCGGATTTGAGCAAATCATTGCCGTCTCATCTCTTTTGATCATGATTTTCCTCACAAACCATTACCTGATACGAAGAACTCAACTGGCACTTTTAACACCAACTTCCAGTACTTCGCAGAATGATCAGGTATCAAGACTTTCTTTTTTCACAAAATGGATGGGTATTCAGGGCGGAAAGTATATTTTTAATGTCTGGAATCATTCCTATACAAAAACCCAGCTCATCATTTCTTTTTTTATTCCTGCTTTTTATATCATTACAGTATCCGATCACTCGGCTGCCGGGGATTTTATGGTGGCCATGTTTCTGTCGCTGGTTCCCGCTTTTATTTTAATGCTGCTGGTTACAAACCTGTTTGGTTTTGAAAACCGGGAACTCCTTCTCTCTCTACAGTCTCCCGTGAGCCTGCGTGAAATTGTACATAGCCGGATATATTCAGCTTTAAAAGTGGTGTTGGTCCCGTTTATCTTTGTGCTGCTTTTTGTGCCGGTATTTTTCCGGTCGGTTCCGGGTATCCTGCAAATCACGTTTGCAATCGCTCTTGTTTGTCAGTTTATTTTTCTATTTGTGATAAAGAGCTCCATCAACAATTACAAAAAAATTGAAAATATTGGGCTGATGTCTGTTTCCAACCCGGTAGTCCCGGCATACATCACGTTCACCTGTATGTTCATCATTGTATTGATCGGAGTTATATCTTTTATTGAATTCGGCCGTTATCAATGGATTCACATTGCCCTGCTTGCACTTGCCAATGCCGGCCTGGCAGTTCATCTTTACAGAAAAATTAACCGGATCGAAAAACCATTTAAATTAAACGTACTGCCACAATTATGGAACGAGCTTTAACCATCCAAAATCTTTTAAAGTCTTACGATAAAGAACCGGTATTGCAAGACCTGAATCTGAATGTGCCGCCCGGAAACATCTTTGGTTTAATCGGCCCGAACGGAGCGGGTAAAAGTACGCTTATCGGTATACTCACCGGCCTGCTTGATTATGATGCCGGTGAAATTATCATCAATGATCTTGAATTAAACCCGTCAAATGAGATTAAAATCAAAAAAGATGTGGCATCGGTACTGCAGCCTCCGCTTCTGTTTGAAAATTTCTCCAGCTATGAGTTTGTTACCTATGTTTCTGAGATGTATAAAACAAACGGGCCCGATCTGAATGATAAAATCAGCAACCTGTTTACCTTTTTTGAAATTGATGAGTTTACGCATGTAAAAGTGAAACAGCTCTCTTCCGGAAGCCGGAAAAAACTGGCTTTTTGCGCAGCTATTCTTACTGAGCCTAAACTGCTATTCCTTGATGAACCCTTCGAAAGCGTAGATGTGATCTCAATCGGCCGTATGAAAACCGTAATCAGAAAATTGAAAGCAAAGGGAACCACCGTTTTCATCACCAGCCACATTCTTGAAGTTGTGGAGAACCTTTGCGATGATATTGCTATTCTCCATAAAGGAAAAATTCTGGCTTACCTGGATGCCAAAACACGCAAAGAACTTCAGAAAGATTCGAGCCTGAGCGAAATTTTTGAACAGTACGTAGAGGTCAACACCGCTAATGATGAGCTCCTTAACTGGCTTTAAACTTCGCTTTAACGAAAGTTGGAGATAGAGAGATTTATAAAAAGAATTGAGATTGAAGAATGCAGAATGCAGATCGGAGATTTTAGAAGAAAAAAATCCCAAATCACAGATCGTTTATCTCCAATCAGAGATCAATACTGCCTGTTTCCAATAGCCGTATTCATTTTTTTGCGTCTCTTTTTTGAAATCGCAACCACAACAGTGGGTATTACGAACAGGGTGAGTACAGTAGCAAATGCCAGCCCTCCGATCACTGACCTGGCCAGGGGGCTCCAGGTTTCGGATCCGGTTCCCATTTCAAGAGCAAGCGGAATCATAGAGCAAATAGTCGTTAACGCCGTTAATAAAATAGGCCGCATCCGTCTTTTACAGGCTTCCAGAAAGAGCTCCACATAATCGGCGGAATCTTCTTTGTTCCTGGTTTTCTGATGGATGTAATCGAGCAGCACAATACCATTATTTACCACAATACCGATCAGAATTACGATCCCGATGTAAGCAGGCACACTGAGTGTGGTGCCGGTAATGAACAGGAAGAGGAGCGACCCAAAAAAGGCCAGCGGCACGGAAAACATGACAATAAACGGATCGCGAAGGTTTTCAAACAGTGATGCCATCACCATATAGGTGAGCAGAAGCGCCAGTACAAGTACAATCATAATTTCACCGGAGCTTTGCTGCTGTGAAAATACCGAACCTGAGAATTCATACCGATAGCCATCCGGCAGTATCATTTCATTCTCCAGCAGGTCAACAATTCGCTCTTGGTATGCTTCCGGGTTTTCTCTCACCAGTACACTTACATCCAGCAGTGTTTCACGATCCCGGCGGGTTATACTGTTCAATCCTTCCCGGAGTACAAACTCTCCAAGTCCCGGTACAGGAATCCGCTGTCCGTCCACCTGCAG
>JBBDMD010000026.1:0-1457 GCA_040878515.1 Balneolaceae bacterium
ACCATCGGTGAAGTTCAGCGAATTGCGGGGACGATGACTTTTTACTGCGTCAGAACACCAACACTGTTCATATCCTGAAAGAAAAGAATGTTCCATTTGAATTCAGGATTCATGATGGCGGCCATACCTGGGAATACTGGCGCACAGCACTGGGTTCGGCGCTGATTTTTGCAGGAGATGTGTTCCGAAGATAATCGGGCAGTTGATTTGATCTCCTGATTTTTGATTGTAAAATGGCCCTTCAGTCGTTTACTCACCTGAATTTGGCGAAACTGCAATAGATATCGACAGGTTGATTTTTAAAGAGCTGAATCAACAGCAACTTATAGTTCTTCAATCACCTTAAAACTTTCCGGGCCGTACTGAAAAAGCAGGTCCAGCAGGCAGCAGTCCGGCTCAAATCCTTCAAAGTGCTGACGATACACGGGATGGGTAAATGGCAGGGCCGTTTTATTTTTTCCCTGTCTCTGATAGTGCTGTGCATCCTGTTCCTGGTAATACTCTTTTACTTCCATCTCCTCAGCAAGACGATCCGGATCTGAATGATAACCCGGCATTTCACTTGACAAGAGAACTTTTGATGGGATTTCAATCTCCAGATATTCAAAGATCCGGTCTCTCATCGAGAGGACAAACGGCATCAGAAACTCATACTGTTTGGCCGACTGCCAATCCGACCGGATCTCAGGTTCATAAAAATCGTAATAAACACTGTTCCGGTAATTATATTCAATACTACGGAGTACCTGTTCAATCCAGTCTTCATTATGATCAATACGAACATCCCTGATCTGTTTTTTCCGGTCTTCCGTACGCACAGGTACGTTCAGCCATTGGGTTCCTTCGGGTGTCCGTATTTTAGCCCTGTGGGTTCTCCCTTTTCTGGACCATTTTTCACTGTCCTGAAGCACAACCTTATCGGCTGCAAGCATTGCAGTAAGATCATAAAGATTGGGAATCAGAGTGGGTTGCAGGATTGCGAGTCGCAATGATAATTTCGTCTTATGAAATATTTGATGGATGTTATGTTATGATCAGGTTTCGACAGCTATTTCCGGATCCTTCCCGTAAAATTTTAAAATTGCATAGAGAATAATCAACCCTGCAAGCAGTCCCCAAACCGGGTGCAGCCATTCAAGCGCTGCAGGAAGTTCGCCAACTACAAGTGCTACAAAGGCAACAACAAGGGCATAAGGCAGCTGTGTATTAACATGATCCACAAGGTCGCAGGCCGTAGACATCGAACTAAGTACGGTGGTATCCGATATCGGTGAACAGTGGTCTCCAAATACTGCCCCCGCCATCACAGAGCTTATGGCTCCCAGCAAAATTCCATAGTTTTCACCCCCGGCAAATCCAACACCCGCTCCCATAGATATCACCAACGTAATTACCACCGGAAAAAGTATGGCCATTGTCCCCCAGGATTTACCGGCTGCATAGGCAGTGATTGCCGC
>JBBDMD010000027.1:0-3797 GCA_040878515.1 Balneolaceae bacterium
AATCTCTCTTGATTAACCTCTATCGGCTGATACCCGGTAGGGGTTATTTTTTTTGCGGACATTTCAATTCAAATCAACGGATCGAGATCGCTTAAATATATAAAATTGGAGTATTCACTGCGGAACATCTCTTTAGGAAGCCGTTTTACGTATAATGAGATTAAAACAGAGGAATGAACAGATCTTTCGAAGATTGAGTATTAGTTTTTCATCAGTTTTGTTTAAACGCTTAAATTGAAGTAATTTTGTTGAAATATCACTACCGAGCTATGAAGAAAGAGTACTTTAATCCATTACGCTGGAAAAAATCATTTCTGATCGCGATTCTTGTCGCATTTGTATCCGTTTGGTTTCTATTTCTGGATACGTACAGTATTTTTACAAAATTCAAGCTTGGACAGGAAAAAGAGTATTTGATAGAGAGAACAGAACTGTTAAAAAAGCAGACCTCCGACCTTGAAAATAAAATTGAGGATTTGGAAACAAATCCTGACCTGCTTGAAAAAATTGCAAGAGAAGAATATGGCATGCGAAAACCGAATGAAACCGTTTATATCATAAAGAGCGAAGAATAGTTTACACTTCCTCAACCCTTTGCTCTTTTTTATGTATTTTCGCTTATCAATTTATAACAAACTGAGTATGTGATGATTGCGATTGGCATAGATTTAGGCGGCACAAATATAAAAGCGGCCATTGTTGATAAAAAAAAGGGTTTCCTGCATAATATTAGTATTCCAACGCACGCAGATCTGGGCAAAGAACATGTGTTTGACCGCATTGCCCTGGCTGTAAAGGAACTGATTGAAGATCACAAGGTGAAACCGATAGGTGTGGGCATGGGCCTTCCGGGGATGGTTGCTTTAGATCGAAAAACCGTAAAAAACCCTCCGAATTTAAAAGGATGGAAGGTTGAAAATGTGTCGGAAGAAATTTTCAAGAGAACTAAGTTGCCCTGTGTAATTGAAAATGATGCAAACCTTGCGGCTTTGGGATCTGCCCGGTTTGGTGTTGGGAAAAAACTGGATAATTTTATACTACTTACTCTTGGAACCGGAGTGGGTGGCGGCATCATTATTAACAATAAAATTTATCGGGGAACCACCGGTGCTGCTGCCGAACTGGGGCATGTTATCATAGACTATCATGGCCCACTCTCAAACAGTAATACCCGGGGGGGTGTGGAGGCATATCTGGGGCAAAGATTTTTGAGCCGGTTCGCGGCCGATGCTATTCGCCAGAATACCGATAATCCGCTTTATGAAAAATTTCATAAAGACTTTGAGAAGCTGGAACCCGTTGATCTGTATGATGCGGCAAATAACGGGAACACATTGGCAATTGATATACTCAGGAAGTCGGGCGAAAAACTTGGATATGCCATTGTTAATTACATACACATCCTGGATATTCGTAAAATTATTGTGAGCGGCGGTGTTGCCAAAGCAGGTAAATGGATTCTTGAACCGGCCCGTGAAACTGCCGCCAAATATTTGATGCCGCCATTTTTAGACGATTTTGAGATTATCTATGAATCTCTTGGAAACGAAGCCGCACTTCTTGGAGCTGCAAGCCTTGCGTTCGAAGAATTGAAATGATGAGCTTTATGCATGCGAACCAATTACTCAAAAAATAAACCTTTACGGCTCTTATTGCCCTTATTTCTCATGTTGTTTTTTGGGTGTCCGGTACTCTATGCACAAACGGTTTTGCCGGATTCGCTGAGGCCAGCCCAAAGTGATACGATTCCTGAAGTTGATAATGAACAGGATAGGGAAGCCATTCTGGATTCTGTTCGTCAGGATCAGCAAACCATTTCCGGCCAGACTCCACAGACGAGCCAGGCAAGCCGGCAGGCTGCACCAAATTCTGTAAATTTTCAGGCAAAAGATTCACTGACCTTTAATTTCAGGGATCAGCGCATTGGGTTTTTATATGGCGCAGCAAGTGTAACTCATGCCAGCGGGCAGTTAGACGCGGGATTGATAGAGCTTGATTTAAATAAAAACCAGGTTGAGGCCACAACAACCAATCCTTCCGATACACTCTCGTACCCAGTTCTCCGGCAGGATCAACAGGATTTGCGAAGCACCCGAATCCTGTTTAACTACGAAACTGAACGTGGTAAATTTGAAGTTGCCGAGATGGAAGTGGATAACGGTTACCTGGTCGGAACCAAAGTGAAAAATGTGTCACGGTCTGAAGTGTTTATTGAGGATGGTATCTACTCAACCTGTCCGCCCGAGCATATGTATTACTATATCCGGGCAAAGCGGATGAAAATGGTGGATCAAGAAGAGATTTTCTTCACCAATGCTCAGCTGTTTATTCTGGATATTCCCTATCCGTTGATTTTTCCATTTGGTTATGTTCCGGCCGGAATCGAAACACGGCAATCCGGAATCCTGGAACCAACCTATGTTTTTCAAAATACCTCTACCCGCGGAATAGGACTGCAAAATCTTGGCTGGTTTCAATACTTTAACGATCATTTTGTGGGGCAGACTTCTTTTGATGTTTTCACATCCGGGACATTCTTTAATCAAAGTCGATTTCAGTATAGGAAAACGGGTAATTATAACGGGAGCATTACCCTGGGATATTCTAAAGAACGGGGGCTTGAATCTACGGATCCGGGTTTCTCCGAACGGACCAGCCGGCGTATAGGTATTACTCACGATCAGCAGCTCTCACCGTTTGCCAACCTGACTGCAAATATTGAATTGAGGAATTCAGACTATTTTCAGCGAAACTCATTTAACCCGGATGAACGGGCAGAAACCAGCAGTAACTCGCGTATATCATACAGATACAATCATCCAGAAGGAGATTATAATTTTAGTGTAAATACGAGGCTGAATCAGCAGTTTGCCACGAATATAACCCGGTTAACAGGCCCTGAAGCCAGTTTTTCACTTCGTCAGTTCTCACCATTTGAATCTGGCCAGGCGGGTGCTGCGGAGGAAAAATGGTACGAACGAATTTCGATCAGCTATAACAATAATTTCAGGTCCAGCTACGACTTCAGGCCAATTGATCAGGATTCGGCATCTGTAAACTGGTTTGAGGCACTTCTGGACCCGTCAAAATACAGGGAAGCCACGGGAGATGATGATCATCTGCAATTTGGTTTAATTCAGCGTGCCCAGATGAATGCCGGGCAGCTTATACCCAGCCAGTTTCTGAACATTAGTGCCGGAGTCAGTTATAACGAATATTGGTATCCATCTACAATCCGGAAAGAGTTTAATGAAGAGGAAAACAGAATTGAAACCTTTAATGAGAGGGAATTTGCTACGGCAAGGGATTTTACTTCAAGTTTAAGTTTTTCAACCACATTCTATGGTATTTCCCAGGTCAGTGTCGGTAATTATGAAGGGTTGAGGCATACCGTTCGCCCAAGTATTTCCCTGAGTTACCGTCCTGACTTCTCTGATGAGAGATGGGGGTATTATCGTGAAGTCCAGGCCGATACAGTTGGGAATACAAGAGAGTACTCTATATTTGAGAATGCGATATTCGGAGGCCCGGGGGCAGGTGAACAGCGAAATTTGTCGTTTAGCGTTAACAATATTTTTGAAACAAAGCATGTCAGAAGAGATTCAACAGGTGAAGTGCAATCGACTAACGTACGCCTGATTGATAACTTTTCTATCAATTCGGGGTACAACTTTGCGGCAGATAGCCTTAATTTCAGCCGTGTGAATATGTCGCTTTCATCGCGCTTAATTGAGGGGCTGAGTATCCGGGCAAGTGCGGCTTATTCTGTTTACACAAGAGATGAATCGGGCAGGGAG
>JBBDMD010000027.1:3897-7996 GCA_040878515.1 Balneolaceae bacterium
TATCCGGGCAAGTGCGGCTTATTCTGTTTACACAAGAGATGAATCGGGCAGGGAGATCAATACTTTTATCTGGAACGATGGAAATAAATTTCTTCAGCCCCTAAGCTACAGCCTGAGCCTTTCAACAAGTTTTGAAGGAGGGAAAAGTGGCGGCCGGATTACAACTCCACATTATCGGCCTTATGATCCCTACGACCAGACATTTTTCAGTCCTATCGACAGGCGATTTAACATGGAACCCATCCGTACACCGGGAACTACCTGGCGGCTGGGAATGGATTTCAGCTATAGATGGAATTTTCAGTTTGGTCAGGACGCCCGGAAAACCGCAACGCTCAACATCAACAATATTCAGTTTAACCTGACGCCAAAATGGAATGTAAGTACACGGGTGGGATATGATTTTATAGAGAAAGAGCTCACTCCCTCGCAGTTCAGCCTCAGCCGATCAATGATCTGCTGGAATCTCTCATTCCAGTTTAACCCATTTGGCGAATTTCAATACTATTTCTTCCGGCTTTCACTTTCCAGTTCGCAAATACAGAATCTGTTCCAGAAGCTGCCCATACTCAATAACCTGGAACGCAGTTCCTCACCTACGGGACGTAACCCCCGTTTTTAATCCGAAAAAGTCGTTAGGTTTTTTTGCCCACCGGGCCGGAAAAAGATAAGATTCCCACTTGGAATGGCTGTGGGAAAATTAAACAACAAGCAGTAGAAACAGAGATTTTAAGTTGATACTTAGAGGGATCTGCCCCGAAGTAGTTTATTTTTCCCGGTTTTTTAAATACTGTACGATGTATTTACCAAATATATCGAATTCAATATTTACCGGATCGCCCTCATTTTTTTCTTTCAGGTTTGTATGATCCCAAGTATAGGGTATGATGGCAACAGAACATTCATTTCCGCTGTTCCGGGCAACTGTGAGGCTGATTCCGTCAATGGATATACTGCCTCTGCCCACAACATAATCCGCAAATTCTTCAGGAAACCGGATGGTAACAATCAAGTCGGCCCCTTTCTTGTCAATTTTTGTAATGGTGCCTGTTGTATCCACGTGGCCCTGAACGATATGGCCTTCTATGGCTTTTTCAAGAGTCAGTGAGCGCTCCAGATTTACAAGAGATTGTTTCTTTAAATCACCGAGTGAAGTTTTTCGAAGTGTTTCATCTACGCACTGAACCGAGAAAGTATCCTCATTATGCGATACCACCGTTAAACAAACGCCATTCACGGAAATACTTTCGTCGATATGAACATCATGTGCAAAAGAGGCCTCTACCGACAGCTGCTTTCCCCCCTCAAGTGGTTCTATATTTTCAATTTTCCCCACATGCGAGATAATACCTGTAAACATATATTTATAAATTAGCTGTTAATAACATGTCTGTTCCTACCTGTTCCCATGTAAAATCTCTGAATGGAACAATGTCTTCCATTCTTTTAATTCCCATGTTCAGAATGGATTTTGTACCTCCACCCAACAGTTTGGGAGCCGTGAAAAGCTGCAGGCGGTCCACAAGGCCGGCTTTTAACAGAGCTGTTGAGAGTTGCTGTCCGCCTTCCACCAAAATAGAGGTAATACCATTAAGGGCAAGTTTACGAAACGTATCTTTTAACCACACATGTCCTTGTACCTGATCAACCAGAAGAATTTCTCCGCGGAAATAGTTACTCTGAAACATTTTAAGTATCGGGTCTGCTTCGCTGGTAGCTTTCTCTTTGTTGTAGGTTACAATGGTTGTTCTATCTTCAAACTGATCAGAAAATAGATTCAGGTTTCGGGGCAGTTCAAATGGGCCGTCTAAAACAATTCTTTTGGGTTGTCGCCCTTCAACAAGCCGAACCGTTAAAGATGGGTTATCCAGGAATGCTGTGTTTCGTCCCACCAATACGGCATCGTCCTGGCTTCTCCACCGGTGTACAAGCGCTCTGGACTGCTTGCAGGAGATCCATTTCGAATCTCCGTTTGGTGCAGCTATATAACCGTCTGCCGTTTGCGCTATTTTCAGAGTAATAAAGGGCCGCGACAACTGAATAAAGTGAAGCCATTTTTCATTCAATGTTTCAGCTTCTTTTTTTAAGACTCCCACATCAACATTAATTCCGGCTTCTTGTATGATTGAAATTCCCTGTCCGTTTACTTTGGGGCTCGGATCTTTCATGGCAACCACAACCCGTTTAACGGGCAGATTAGCAATATACCGGGCACAGGGCGGAGTTTTCCCCTGATGAGAACAGGGCTCAAGCGTAACATAGATGGTTGCATTCTCAAGTTCAGACCGGTTCTGTACGGATTCTACGGCATTGATTTCCGCATGAGCCTGTCCAAACCGCTCATGATACCCTTCACCTATAATATCCTCGTCCTGTGAAACAACTACGCACCCGACCATTGGATTGGGAGATACATAGCCCAATCCCTTCCCGGCTAAACTGAGAGCCCGCTGCATCCATATTTTATCTTTATCCGTACTCAACGATCCGGTAGACTAATTGTGAGAATTATTTGATGATTATATCATAGATTACAAAAATAAAAAAGGGCAAGAAAAAACTACCTGCCCTTTAATTTGTTTTTAAAAAACTTGTTCGAATGATCAGAGAACCCTGCTTCTGTAATCATCGATGTCTGCACTTTCCTTCAACTGTTCAATAAATATCTGGTTAAAAGCAGAGAATTTTTGCTGTTCCAGACGTGCACGAATTTCATTTCGATCAGAGGCTGTCATCTGATCGGGAGAAGCCATTTCCAGATTATCAACACGGACAACAAAAACTGCATTTTCTCCGGACAATGGAGATGAAATTTCACCTTCCTGAAGTTTAAAGATAGCACCAATCACCATCGGTTCCCGCCCGGCCCCCGGAATCGTATTGGCACTCATACGTACATCTTCGGCTGTCTGAATCTCTTTATCTGAACGATCTGAAAGCAATTCCAAATCATTAGCATTGTTTGCTAACTCCTGAACTCTTGAAATCATGAATTCCTTTCGTTTCAGATTTCTGACACTGTTTTCCACTTGTGAACGCACTTCCGAAATAGGACGGGTTCCTTCCGGAGTTTTTTCAAGTAACTGGAGCACTATAAACTGGTTATTCAGTTCAATAGGTTCAGAAATATCATTCACGCTTAAGCCTTCCAGGGCCTGCAGTATTTGCTGACTCTGCCCCAGTCCGGGAATCAATGGATTTCCTTTGGTGGCGGAAGCTTCACTGTATTCAAGGTCTCTTCTCCCGGCTTCTTCAACAAAACCATCGGAAGAGGAGTAAAATTGAAATTCATCGGCTTCATTCGCCAGTCTGTCAATCGTTGCAACCGGGTCGGCCTGAACGTTGTATGAGAGGATGGCAAATTTTATTTCATCATCCCGTTCATCTAATTTTTTAAATGCGTAGGCAGATCCATCAATGATTTCCACATCAGAGACTTCACCAACTTTGAGATCCAGAACGGGGCTGTACTCTTCACGGATATCGTCCCTGTCAACATATGAACCCTGGAATGGTGTTGAGGACTGATATCTCACTAAAAACAGGGAATCGCTTTCGGAGTCGGCAAATGCCTGTGTTAGGTTTTCAATTTCCCGGATAGTGGCAAGTGTGTCTTCAGCAGTGGGAGTTTTATCCCAGCTCACATACCGGAAGCGATAGGATTCATTTCTCTGATACTGAGATGAGTTATTTCTGTAATAGTTTTGAAGTTCATCGTCGGTAATGGTGATCTCTTCATCTTCTACATCAGCATAAGGGAATCTGAGGTAGGAAACATCGGCGAATGAATTCTGCCGTATGTATTCGTTCTGAACATCGAGCGCGCTTACTTTTAAACCGGAGGAGATGAAGTTATTCATCTTTTGCTGGCGCCGGTTTTCGCGCAGCTGCTGCTCGATCATTAACCATACTTCACTGTTTTCGGGTGCTTCAATGGCTGCACGCAAGGCAATTCTGTCGATGGTTCCGTCTTCATTCTGAAACTGTTGCCGGATAAAAGGATCAGGATTATCTCCCGTTATCATTTCAACAAGCTCATCGTCTTTAACAACAATTCCCAGTTCATTCATTTTCTGCTGAACCAGTTTGGATGCAACCA
>JBBDMD010000028.1:0-4117 GCA_040878515.1 Balneolaceae bacterium
GGGATCGGGCCAATACTGTTTTTTGAGGATTGACTGAGGCCGGCTAAACGTATCAAAACTGAATTTTCCATGATAGGATCCCATGCCGCTTTTACCCACACCACCTACAGCCAAGTTGGGATTGGCAAAATGTACAATCGTATCATTTATACAGCCGCCGCCAAATGGAATTTCGTTCATAATCCGGTCCTGAAAGTTATTGTCTTCGGAAAAAATATAGAGAGCCAGGGGAGGAGGTAGCCGGTTAACCTGCCGGATCATGCCATCCGTATCCTTATAGGGTATCACGGGCAGCAGAGGCCCGAAAATTTCATCCTTCATGATTTCATCCTTCCAGCCGGCGCGGACTATTGTAGGCTCAATAAACCGTCTTTCAGTATCGGTATTTCCACCGGTAAGAATCTCCGTATTCTTCAGCAGTTCCCTCAGACGGCTGAAATGGTCATCATTGACAATTTGAGTGTAGTTCACTCCCGGTTTGTAATCATTCTCGAAAAAAGTGTTTAATGCATGTTTGCAATGGTCAATAAAAGTATCATAAATATTTTCATGAACCAGCGCATAATCGGGCGCAACACAGGTTTGGCCGGCATTAAAAGTTTTACCCCACATGATCCGTTTTGCACTCACTTCCAGATTTGCATCTTCATGGATAATAGCCGGGCTCTTCCCGCCCAGTTCCAGCGTGACGGGAGTGAGCTGTTCGGCTGCGGCTTTCATCACAATTTTGCCAACCCGCGGGCTTCCCGTAAAGAAGATCTTGTCGAAAGGGAGAGAGAGCAGGTGTTGGCTGGTTTCAGCCCCGCCTTCTGCCACGGATACGATTTCAGGATCGAAATATTCATCTATCAGGCTATTAATACAGGCTGATGTTGCCGGCGCCATTTCGGAGGGTTTGATGACGGCTGTATTTCCGGCCGACAGGGCACCAATTAGAGGCTGCAGAATAAGCAGTATGGGATAATTCCATGGGCCAATTATCAGAACAGAGCCAAAAGGCCGCCGGTAGATATAGTTTTTTGAAGGAAAAGCTGTGACCGATCCCCTCACCGATTTTGGTTTTGCCCATTCCGTTACATTCTTCAGATGGTAGTCGACCTCCTGGACGGTAGTGTAGATTTCCGAGGAAAAGGATTCGAAATAGGGTTTGCCAAAATCCTCAGATACCGCATCACAAAGTTTTTTTTCATTATCGGAGACAAGTGTACGAAGTGTTTTCAGATACTCAATTCGTTTCGATACTGTAGTAAGCTGATCTTCCCAAACGGCTTTTTTTTGTTGCTGAACAAGTTGAGAATAGTTCATGACGATTTTGGTTTTCTGCCTTCAAAGGTATCCATGGATTGATATACGCCCAGCAGATTACCGGACAAGCTGTCGAACCAGGATGCGGGTAGAACTGCTTTTAAAAACGGGACAAACCGGACCATAAAGGGTGCCTGAATTTTCTTTTTCTTCTTCGGGATACCCTGAATCATCCTGTCCACGATATCGTCCGTTTCTAGCAGGGGAATTAAAATTGGAGGTTTCACACCATTAAACATTCCTGTATTTATATAGCTGGGGATCACAGCTGTTACATAAATTCCCGTATTAAGAGCTTCCATCTCCAGCCTGAGAGATTCCGACCAGCCGATAACCGCCCACTTACTTGCGGCATATACACTCATTTTTGGATTTCCGATGTAACCTGATGCAGAAGCCAGGTTCACTACATGTCCCGATCCGCGCTCAATCATTTCATTGAGAAAAGAGTGAACAACCCACATACTGCCGGTGGCATTGATGTCCATTGTTCTTCTGATTTCGGCAGGGGTGTGATCATGAAACAGTTTCCCAACAACAATGCCGGCGCAATTGATAATGATATCGGGGATCATCCTCTGTTTGATGAGGTGTCCGGCTTTGAGTGAGATGTAGTTTGAATCAGAAACATCAATTCCTGAAATGTGTATCTTTTTTGGATTGGGCAGGGAGTCTTTTAATTTTTTTAGTTCATCCGGATTCCGGTCCCAGAGTATAAGAGTGGGATCAGAAATTTCGGTAATACGCTCGGCAAATCGCTTTCCAATACCGCTCGCTGCTCCGGTAATCAAAATAATTTTATTATGATAGAATGTTTTCATAGCTGTCTGAATCATACGAAAAATGCCTGCCTTGTGGAAAATGAAATCTCACTTTGAATAAAGTTCACTGAAAAGCATACCTTCAATTGAAACATAACCGATTACTAATCTCCCATGATGTACCGACTACTCTTTTTGACCCCCGTGTTATTTGTAACTCTGCTAATGAGCTGTCAGCAAACTGTTGATATCGAACAGGCGGAACAGTCCATCACCGAACAATCGCTTATGGAACCCATTGAAGTTCTCTCATCAAATGAATTCGAAGGACGTGCACCCGCAACCAGTGGCGAAGAGCTGACTCTTGATTACCTGACAACACAATTTGAAAAGATCGGAATTGAAGGCGGTATGCCGGACGGAACTTATCTGCAGGAGTTTCCTCTGCTGGGTCAGCAGCTGGACCGTGAATCGGCAGCATTCAGGATCAATAAAAACGGGGAGAATGCTGAAGAGTTTGAATATTACGATGAATTTATGGCGTGGCCAGCAAATGAAGCGGAGCGTGTTGATATACAAAATGCAGAGTTGCTCTACGTGGGTTACGGAATCCAGGCGCCTGAGTTTGACTGGGATGACTATAAAGATGCGGATGTTGAAGGGAAAGTATTGGTATTTAAAAACAGCGATCCTTCCGGTGACCCGGATATATTTGAGGGAGACTCCCGGCTTTATTACGGACGATGGAGCTATAAGTTTGAGAAAGCTGAAGAGATGGGGGCGTTGGGCGCCATCATCATCCATACGGTGCCAACTGCAGGTTATCCATGGCTGGTGGTTGCCAACAGCTGGGGCCGCGAGAGGTTTTCACTGAAAAGCGGTGATGAGGGGGGTGGCACCAAACCGGAATTTAATAGCTGGCTGACGACGCGAAGCAGTCAGTTGCTTTTCGAAGAGGCCGGGCTCAATTTAAGCGAGCAGCTTGAAGCTGCTGAAAGCAGGGATTTTACCCCGGTTCCGCTTGAAGGTGTGTCTGTTGACGTAGATCTGGCGGCCAGTTATAGTAACATGTCGTCTCATAATGTGCTGGGTACAATTGGAGGAAATGATCCGGATTTAAAAGATGAATATATGGTGTTTACGGCTCATTACGATCACCTGGGCGTAACCCGTCCGGTTGAAGGAGATTCCATTAATAACGGAGCTCTCGATAATGCAGCAGGTGTAAGTGCTGTGCTGAACCTGGCTGATGCATATAAGCAAGTGGAACCAGAACTTCGCAGAAGTGCACTTTTTCTGCTTGTGGGGGCAGAAGAGATGGGTCTTCTGGGGTCTCAGTACTGGGCACAGAATCCAACGGTTCATCCCGGAAATGTAACCGCCAACCTGAACCTTGACGGAATGCAGGTATTTGGCGAAACCAGTGACCTTGTACTGGTTGGATACGGACGCAATACCATCAGCGATTTGATTGAGCAGTATGCAGATAAAGAGGGACGTGTGGTGAAGCCGGATCCGAATCCGCAGCAAGGATATTTTTATCGTTCGGATCATTTTTCGCTGGCTAAAGTCGGGATTCCCGCTATCTTTCCAAATCCCGGAAACGATTATGTGAATAAACCGGAGAATTACAGTACAGTGGTCGACAGCGTAAGAAATTCCATCTATCACAATGTCCGCGACGAAATTAATGAGTATTGGGACCTGTCGGGAATGGAGAAGGATGTACGGCTCTTTTTTCGTGTTGGACTGCACATACTGAATGCGGATGAGAAAATGGAGTGGGTTGATGGAGATGAGTTTGAGGCCGTAAGGCAGCAGATGCTGGAAGAAGTTGAGTAATGTGTATTAGGGAGGGAGAGACCGGGTGAGGGTGTGAATGAATTAAATGATGGCAAATTGTTTGCTATAATGCTATTCAAACCCTGAAAAGGCCGCCCAGGCGGAAACTGTGGTAGAGCCTTGATTTAACGATGTATGGACTCAAAACCTTTCGAAATCTCTTAATCGTGAATTCATTTTCAATCTGTACATTGATCTCTTAATATTAC
>JBBDMD010000028.1:4217-7964 GCA_040878515.1 Balneolaceae bacterium
AAATCTCTTAATCGTGAATTCATTTTCAATCTGTACATTGATCTCTTAATATTACTACAACCGATCATCCATCTGTCCGGGAGGATGGTGGTGATGATTGTCAAACAAAATGAAACTTCAGGATTATGTCTCAATATCCATATTCACGGCCGCGCCGGCTTCGGGCGGGTGATAATATCCGCCGGATGGTGTCGGAAAACACACTGTCGGCAGATGATTTTATCGCCCCGCTTTTTGTGATGGAGGGAAAAAATAAAAAACAGGAAATCACTTCCATGCCCGACTATTACCGCTTTACGCCGGACCTTCTCATGAGAGAGATAGAAGAGATTCAATCTTTGGGAATCCATTCGGTGCTGCTGTTTGTAAAGGTGCCTGATGAAAAAAAAGATAATAAAGGGACCGAAGCATTGAACCCGGACGGGCTGATGCAGAAAATAGTTCGGTCCATCAAAAAAGAGTTCCCGGAATTGGTGGTCATGACTGATGTGGCTCTGGACCCTTATAGCAGTTATGGCCATGACGGAATTGTGGATGAGGGTCAGATTCTGAATGATGAAAGTGCAGAACTGCTCGCCAAAATGGCAGTGAGTCATGCTGAAGCAGGTGCAGATTTTGTAGCACCCTCGGATATGATGGACGGGCGGATTTTATTGATGCGGGAAGAGCTGGAAGACACCGGACATCATCACGCCGGGATAATGGCGTACAGCGCAAAATATGCTTCTTCATACTACGGCCCATTTCGGGATGCCCTTGATTCGGCGCCGGGGTTTGGCGATAAAAAAACGTACCAAATGAACCCTGCCAACGTTATTGAGGCGGTGAAAGAAGCCCAGGCGGATGAGGAGGAAGGTGCCGATATTGTAATGGTAAAACCGGGGCTTCCCTACCTGGATGTAGTTAGGGCGGTAAAAGAGGCAGTACAGATTCCCGTATCGGTGTATAACGTATCGGGCGAATATGCCATGATTAAAGCAGCTTCAAAAAATGGTTGGCTGAATGAAGAGGAAGCCATGATGGAGGCTTTAATTGGTTTTAAACGCGCGGGAGCTGATTTAATCGCAACCTATTTTGCCAAAGATGCGGCACGATTGTTGTAAAGTACTACTTGATGTGTATGAAGTCTGCAATTAAAACGCATACTCAGAAGGGCTGCCTCCCGAATCACATTGTACGAGATCTTACATCTTTCAATAGGGTAATAAAAGAATTTTCAATCAACTAAACTGGCAAATACAAAAAAATGAAACGAGTACTCTTATTTCTTGGAACTAACCTGGCGATTATCGTGGTTGCCAGCATAACCCTTTCCCTGCTGGGAGTGGGGTCATTTCTTGACGAGACGGGAACCAATCTAAATCTTCAGGCACTGTTAATATTTTGCTTTGTATTTGGAATGGCCGGATCAGGGATCTCTCTGTTGTTATCCAAGAAGATCGCAAAATGGACGATGAAGCTGCAGATCATAGAGAAACCACAGAATTCGCGTGAAGAGTGGCTGGTAAAGACCATTGAGAAGCAGGCCAGGGAAGCGGGAATCGGAATGCCTGAAGTAGGTATCTTTGAAGCACAGCAGGCAAATGCCTTTGCCACAGGCGCCAGCCGGAATAAGGCATTGGTTGCAGTGAGCAGCGGAATGCTGCAGCGGTTTAATCAGGATGAAATTGAAGCCGTATTGGGGCACGAAATAGGTCACGTTGCAAACGGCGATATGATCACACTGGCCCTTATCCAGGGAGTGATAAATACATTTGTGATGTTCCTGGCCCGGGTAATTGGCTTTGTGGTAGACCGGATGGTTCTGAAAAATGAGCGCGGTCTGGGAATCGGCTACTTCATTACTACTATCGTCGCAGAAATTGTACTGGCAATACTTGCATCAACCATTGTATTCTGGTTTTCCAGGAGAAGAGAATTTGTTGCTGATGAAGCCGGCGCACGTTTTGGAAGCAGGCTGGGCATGATCAATGCACTGGAGCGGCTGAAAGCTGAATCAAAGGTTCCCAACCAGCTGCCCGAATCGATGCAGGCATTTGGCATTACTGGCGGAAAACGGAAGGGATTAAAAGCCCTGTTTATGACGCACCCACCGCTTGAAGATCGAATTGCGGCACTGCAAAATATGACCGACTGATATGGTTATTAGTTAATGGGTAAAGGCGTTATTTGTTACCTCTCTTTCGATGAAGAGTTACACGCTTTATGATTCAGGTTTACAGTACAGCAGATTCAGAATGTCTGATTAATTTTTTGCCTGAAACCAATATAGAATCAACAATTTACGATCTAAAAAACACTGACCGCACATGCTTTTAAAAAGTGAATACTACTTCAACCGGGCACAAAAATTTATACCGGGCGGGGTGAACTCTCCGGCGCGGGCTTTTAAATCGGTTGGAGGTATTCCGGTTTTTTTTGAGAAAGCAAAAGGATCGGTCATCACCGATGTGGATGGTAATGAATATATTGACTATGTGGGTTCGTGGGGGCCGATGATCCTGGGTCATGCCTATCCGCCCGTCATCAAGGCTGTGCAGGACGCTTCGTTTAACTCAACTTCATTTGGAGCTCCAACTGAAATTGAGATCCGGATGGCGGAGTTGGTACAGCAGATGGTACCCAATGTGGACAGGGTCAGGATGGTGAACTCCGGTACGGAAGCGTGTATGAGTGCTGTACGGGTTGCCCGCGGATATACGGGCAGGGATAAAATTATCAAGTTTGAGGGGAACTATCACGGCCATGGGGATGCATTTTTAATCAAGGCGGGCAGCGGAGCACTTACGCTGGGTACTCCGAGCAGTCCGGGTGTGACCAAAGGAACGGCCAAAGATACACTCAATGCCGACTATAACAATCTGGATAGTGTTGAAAAGCTTCTTAAGAAAAATAAAGAGAATGTGGCAGCAGTGATTGTAGAACCCGTTGCCGGAAATATGGGCTGTGTACCTCCCGATCCGGGATTTCTGGAAGGCCTTCGGAAATTATGTGATGAACACGGAACCGTCCTTATTTTTGATGAAGTGATGACCGGTTTCCGGCTTTCACGCGGGGGTGCCCAGGAGCGGTATGATGTGTGGGCCGATTTGGTTACGTTCGGGAAAATTATTGGTGGAGGACTTCCCGTGGGTGCCTTTGGCGGCCGGAAAGAGATTATGGATGTTGTGGCACCGGTAGGCCCGGTTTACCAGGCAGGTACTCTGTCGGGAAATCCACTGGCAATGAGTGCTGGACTGGCACAGTTGAGTGCCCTGGAAAATCATCCCGAATACTATGTTGAACTTGAAGAAAAAACCGAATACCTGAAAAAAGGATTGAGCCGGGTTCTGCAGAAGCATAAAATTGAACATAGCCTGAACCAGGTGGGATCGATGATCAGCCTCTTTTTTACTAAACAGAAGGTTACCAATTTCAAAACAGCGAACAGCACTAATCAGGAATTTTTTAGCCAATTTTTCCACAAAATGCTGAAACAGGGAATCTACCTGCCTCCTTCTCCGTTTGAAAGCTGGTTTTTAGCTACTTCACTGAATTATGATATGCTGGATCAAACAATTACTGCTGCTGAAAAGTCAGTTCGGGGTTAATATTTTAAAAGGATGAAGGAGAGATCTGGCAGCGTCCGCACGCCGGCGCGGTCCTGCAAGCGTCTCGGGTTTTAGAAACCTTAGCGTTTCCTGGCGTCCTTGGGTACGCCATGAGGCGTGCGTTTAATAATAACAATAATGTTTATCCCAGTATTAT
>JBBDMD010000029.1:0-7960 GCA_040878515.1 Balneolaceae bacterium
CCAGATGTTCTTTACCACTTCCAATGCATTAAATGATGCGTACCTGCTTGCGTCTCCCAATGGAAAATTTTTCGAGCGTGAGTTCAGGTTTGGGTTTAATGTGAATCGACTTTTTAAAATTAGATAAAGCCTTGGATAATTTTATAATGACGAGTCCATTCTGATTTAAAGATTAAAAATATTCATTCGTTGTACAGGAGAGCCTCTCAGTATATGTGTGCGCAGCAGATAAGCTCACATCTGAATATAAACTGAAATCCGGGGAACAAAATATAGCTACATGTTCTATTAGGGGTGCAAATCGAAGGCCAGACTTCTCAATTCTCTCAATATTAATCTATCCGGCAACTATGGATTCACTAAAGGTTCTCATTATAGTTAGTATGCTAAGTTTATTGGCAGCATGCGCAAGTACCAACCCGCCCACTCAGAAACTCACTGAAACACAAACGGTTATCAATCAGGCTGAACAGATTGGCGCGGGCGACTATGCCCCTCTTGAATTACGGGAAGCCAAGAGAAAACAGACGGGTTGAAATCATTATTTCCGACAATGACGGAAATATACCCGACCGCAGGAACTGATCCGTTTTAAATTCTTTTTAGTTCAGAATCCATCTTTTCTTTTTCAAGGTTCAGATTTGTTATCTTCGGATAGATAAAAGTCGTGCAAACAATGAATAAATTAAAGATCAGAAGATGACAAATAGTGGATATGGTTTACTGAAAGGAAAGAAAGGAATAATTTTTGGCGCTTTGGATGAGCGCAGTATTGCATGGAGAATCGCCCTGGCCTGTAAGCGGGAGGGAGCTGATTTTGTTCTTTCCAATGCGCCAATCGCACTTCGAATGGGTACACTTGATGCACTTGGAGAAGAAACGAATGCCAAAATATTCCCCTGTGATGTGAGCGATGAAAAGGATGTTGAAAAATTGATGAACGACACCAAGGAGGAATTGGGGAGTGTCGATTTCATATTGCATGCCATTGGAATGTCGCCCAATATCAGGAAAAAGAAAGAGTACAGAGATCTTAATTACAACTGGTATAATCAAACTCTGGACATTTCTGCCATTTCACTGCATAAAATTCTGCATTACGCTGAGGATAGCGGAATTCTAAATGACGGTAGCAGTGTGGTTGCACTTTCATATATCGGGGCCCAGCGTATTTTCTCAAAATATTCTGATATGAATGATGCCAAAGCCCTGCTTGAAAGTATTGCCAGAAATTATGGCAGCCGCCTTGCCAAAAAAGGAGTGCGGGTAAATACAGTATCACAGGCACCCACGAAAACATCAGCCGGTACGGGTATTAAAGGTTTTGACAGTATGTATACGTTTGCCGAAAAAATTGCCCCTCTTGGAAATCCCACCGCTGATGAATGTGCAGACTATTGCGTAACCCTGTTTTCAGACTTAACGAAAAAAGTTACGATGCAAAATCTCTATCACGATGGCGGATTTGTAAACTCGGGAATCTCTGAAGAGATGATAGAGGGACTTCAAAAATTGTATTCGGGCGAAGAGTAGTTAATTTCACTAAATATTCCTGAGACTATCCGCAACCGGTAATTAAAATTAACTTACAATGGCCAGGCGAATTCTAGGTATCGATCCAGGTTCCAGAACCACAGGATATGCTCTGCTGGTTGAGAATAATGGAGCATTTGTTGCAGAAGAGTGTGATGTGTTACAAATGGCGCACATGGATGATCATATCCGGCGCCTACAGTTTATATTTGATGAAATAACACGCCTTGTAAAACTTCATAAACCCGATGAGTGTGCAGTTGAAACCCCTGTATACGGTGTGGATCCGCTTGCCATGCTTAAACTGGGAAGGGCACAGGCAGCAGCGCTTTTGGCTATTTCAAATGAAGGTATTCCTGTTTCTGAATACTATCCCAAAGCCGTGAAAAAGGCGATTACAGGCAATGGGAATGCCAGTAAAAATCAGGTTGCCTTTATGCTTGATAAATTGATGAAGCTGCCCGATAAAAAAATGAAAGCTGATGCGACGGATGCACTTGCTGTAGCCTGGTGCCACTTCACTAATTCCAATTCAATTCCTTCGGGGAGTGAGGCTAAAAAGCTTCATCAAAATAACCGGAAATCGAGCTGGGCTTCTTTTGTGGAAGACAACCCCGGCCGCGTAAGAAAATAATAGAATATGATCGCATATCTGAATGGCGTTTTAAACAGTAAATCAAGCGAACAGCTTATCATTGATGTAGGAGGAGTCGGATACCGAGTTGAAATATCAACGCAAACATTTGAGACTCTTCCCGAGAAGGGAAAGGAGTTGAATATATTGATCTACCACCATTTTACCGACAGCGATCAGCGGCTGTTTGGTTTTGCCACCCATAAAGAGAAGAATCTTTTTGAGCGGTTAATAACCGTGAAGGGAATTGGGCCCAAGCTGGGATTGACAATATTATCCGGTATGCCGGCTGCCACCCTGATGGAGGCCATTGTAACACAGGACACGGCATCCCTTTCCGGAATATCAGGGATTGGAAAAAAAACTGCAGAGAGAATGGTACTGGAACTAAAAGACAAACTGTTTGATGAATCTCAGCCTTCGGTAGTTTCTGGAAGTACGGAGACACGCAGCAAACGGGAAGAGGCAGTCTCTGCACTGGACGCACTTGGATTCAGAAAGAGAGATGCCGAACAGATCGTCAACCAGATAAGTGCCCAAAACAAGGAGACCTCCGTATCGGATATTGTGAAAAAAGCGCTGAACCAGCTGAAGAGATAATAATTTGTTAATGCGTGTTCGTTATGTTATCACTAACGGATTATTATCGTAATAATTCAGCATTAAAGCCGAACTAAACCCAATATACTTTGCCAAAACAAACCATTCTTGTAGTAGATGACGAACAGGATCTTCTGGATTTAATTGAGTACAACCTCAAGAAAGAGGGTTTTGATGTATTGAAAGCCGAAAACGGCCAGCAGGGTATCCAAATGGCCAAAGAACACAGTCCAAATCTTGTTTTACTCGATATCATGATGCCCAAAATGGATGGACTGGAAGTATGCGACCAGATGAGAGCCGATTCTTCATTAAAGCATATCCCAATTATTTTTTTAACAGCAAGAGGGGATGAAAAAACTGAAGTTGAAGGCCTGGATAAAGGTGCTGATGATTATATAACCAAGCCGATCAGTACCACCAAACTGATCTCAAGGATAAAAGCTGTACTCCGCCGGTTTGATGAAACCGAAGAAGAAGTGAACAAGCTTGATGTACACGATCTTCAAATTGACAAGGACCGATATATTGTTACAAGAGGAGAAGATGAGTTTCAGCTTCCGAGAAAAGAGTTTGAACTGCTTTACTACCTGGCAAGCCGCAAAGGAAAAGTAAGAGACCGCCAAACACTGCTCAATAAAGTGTGGGGAGACAATATTTATGTAGTAGACCGCACAGTGGATGTTCATGTCCGAAAAATCAGGGAGAAACTGGGAGATCACTATATAGAAACCGTAAAAGGTGTTGGTTACAGATTTAAGGAATGAGTAATACCGTAAAGAAAAATAAATCGCATTTAAAACTTTTCTATAAGCTTTCCATTGGCTCAGCCGCCGCCGTTACACTACTTGTTTTAGCTGTATCTGTTTTTTGGCTGGAGCTTCCCCGGCAGGATTCCGTTATCATAGGCCTGGGTGTGTTTCTGTTCACCATAGTTATCGTTTACCTGATTTCATTTAATATTTTTCAGGAAAGGCTTCGAACTTTAAACAAAATCACAAAAAATATTTCTAAAAAACGGTTTGAGGATTATGAATCATTAGAATCCAGGAATCCCGACGAGCTGGATCAGCTGATCCTCCAATCCATAAGGGCAAGTAAAACTGTAGAAAGAGAGATTCAGCGGCTTAATAAAATTGAAAATTATCGAAAAGAGTTTATTGGTGATATTTCCCATGAACTGAAAACACCTATTTTTGCAATCCAGGGTTTTATTGAAACACTGCTGAATGGAGCTCTTGAAGACAAGGAAGTGAATGAGGTGTTTTTAAAAAAGGCAATGCGAAATGTAAACCGCCTTATCTATCTCACCAAAGATTTAATGGAAATATCCAAGCTGGAAACAGGGGAGCTTAAATCCAACTTGCAAGAGATGTATCTGCGTGATGTGGTGCTGGATGTTGTTGAAAGCCTTCAGTATAAGGCTCAAAAAGAGGATGTAGAGATTATAGTCAGGGAATTTGATAAGAATTTACAGGTCAGGGCCGATCGTAACCAGATTAAACAAGTTCTAATCAATCTGATTGAAAATGGAATTAAATACAACCGTCCGGGCGGCCACGTGGAGATAGGTGTGGAGTTTCACAAAAAAAACCTTGAAAAACTTACCCTCTATATAAAAGACACCGGAATAGGAATCGATACCAACGATATCCCCAGGGTTACCGAACGCTTTTTCAGGGTTGATAAATCAAGATCGCGAGAGAAAGGGGGCACAGGATTGGGGCTTTCCATTGTGAAACACATTATAGAGGCACATGGCGAAAAATTATCAATAGAGAGCAATGCAGATATGGGTTCAACATTTCGATTTACGCTGACCCGGGTAAGCCACGTTTCGGTTTGAATTGTTTTTACGTAGTTTCACCTCAGGTAATTTCAAAAACGAACGGAAATGTTTATGATCTATGCAGTGATAATGGCCGGTGGATCCGGCACAAGATTTTGGCCCGGGAGTACCCAAAAGCAGCCCAAGCAGTTTTTAAATCTTTTTGGTGAGCATACCATGATTCAGGAGACGGTAAACAGGCTGGAAGGCTTTATTCCTCCTGAAAACGTTCTGGTTGTTACCAACGATAATTATGTGGAAACAGTGGCTGATCAGCTTCCGGCCACAAAAAAGCAGGATATAATCGGAGAACCGGTTGCTAAAAATACAGCTCCCTGTGTAGCCGCTGCCGCCGCACAGCTCTATAAAAAGGATCCTGAATCTGTGATGGTTGTGCTCCCCGCCGATCATCGAATCAGTAATTCTAAGGAATTTATCAGCGTACTATCGGCCGCTGTAGAAACGGCAAAAACCGAAAATTCCTTGGTTACCATTGGCATTAAACCAAACAGACCAGAAACCGGTTACGGGTATATTCGTTTTGATGAAAAAACAGAACTGGATAAAAAGGGCCACTCTGTATATAAAGTCAGAAATTTCACGGAAAAACCAGAATTGCCGGTAGCGGAATCGTTTTTGAAATCGGGAGATTACCTCTGGAATAGCGGGATGTTTATATGGAAAACATCTTCAATTCTGGAAGCTTTTAAATCGTATCTGCCGGAAGTTTATAGTGAAACAGAAAAATTGATGAATTCGGAAATTTCACAATCGTCTGTTGACCGGTTTTATCATTCATGCCCTTCCGTTTCTATTGATTACGGCATTATGGAAAAAGCAGAAACGGTACATGTTGTTACGGGTGATTTTGGATGGAATGACGTGGGAAGCTGGGTAGCCGTTCATGAATTAACCGAAAAAGACCAAGATGGAAATGCGATAGTTGTAAAAGATACACCGGTTTCCATTCAAAACTCATCCAACAATCTGATTCACAGCAGCAGCGGTAAAATCATAGCTCTGGTGGGAGTCGATAACCTGGCTGTGGTAGAAACAGATCAGGCTATACTTGTGGTAAACCTTGAACAGGCTCAAAACGTTAAAAGTGTAGTTGAAGAGTTAAAAAAAGATCCTGATAAGAGGAAATTTTTATAATCTAATCAGAAATTTCAATTTCCAGCTGATCGTAGGCTAACTGCACATTTTCGGGCAGACGTTTATTACTCTCTTCATGATCCACATAGGAATTCATGTGAATCAGGTAGGTTTTAGGGATTTCCAGTTCATTTGCAATCTGAACGGCTTCCGGGATGGTAAGGTGTGTGGGGTGCTCCGGGTTCCATCGAAGACCGCTCAAAACCAAAACCTTGCTACCGCGAACTTTCTCTTTAGTACTCTCAGGAATGGATTTTACATCCGTCATGTATGAAAAATCGTTTAACCGGTACCCCTGCACTTCAACGGAACCGTGCTGATAGGGGAGCGGAACAATTGTAAGATCGCGAAACGTTGTTGATGAATTTAATTCGGTAAGTTTTACCGATGCGGAACCGGGATATTTGTTTTTGCCGAACATATAGTCGAACCGCTGGCGAATAGAATTAAGGGCATTGTTCGTGCCATACAGCGGAATTGGAGATTTTTGAACATAATTGTAGGATCGCAGGTCATCCAGCCCGGCGATATGGTCCATATGTTCGTGGGTAATTAGCACCAGATCGATATTCCGGATGTTGGCTCGAATGGTCTGAAGCCTGAATTCCGGACCGGTATCAATCACGATGGAAGTATTGTCGGTCTGAATCCATGCCGAGCAGCGATAACGCTGATTGCGCGGATCACCTTTAATATTTTCGCTGCCGAAACCACCCGCCACCGGAACACCCATAGAAGTTCCTGTTCCGAGAAATACACACTTCATTATTCTGTTTCGATATTTTCTGTTTCTTCAAATCGATTCATCCTGGCCCAGAGATCTTCGAGATGTTTTCTGACTACAGGCTTTATGTAAGTGTCTTCCGGATTGATCTGTTTAATAACCTGTGCCAATATTGCGGCCTGGGATTCCGGGGGTTTATTTTTGTTAATTACAATGAGCTTTTCTCCTTCAATGATACATTGATCCCCCCGAAAACTACCCCTTTCCTTTCGGATCGTATATCCTGCTTTTTCACAAAGAGATTCCAGTTCCAGAATAAGTTTTTCTATCTTCATCTTTTAAAAAGCGTAACCAATTGTAAATGAATGAGACAAAAAGGAATAATCATTTAAATCACCCTCTATTTCGTAATCACGATAATCAAAATGATACCCAATAGATAGTGAATGATTTCCGATTAACTCATTGAAAAAGAGCTGGGCACGCCCGTCGAACCTGAACAGATTCCCGCCAAATAGGTTGCCCTGGGAAAAACTAAATCCGAAATTGGGAGTGGACCGAAGAGTGAATTCTATGTCTTCCGACAATTTCATGGCGGTACCAAGGCCGGAGCCAATAACAAGTGAACTCTGCTGAAATTCAGAATTTGTATTATTGCTCTGTGCACTTTTTAAATCGGTGGTGATCTGAATGGGAAGTGTCAGAATAAAGGATTCCCTTCTGATGAGTGGAAGATCATTAAAAATCCGCCCGGTCACATTTACATAGGAAGTTTCGTCCATCCCCGTGAGTGACCCGCCAAAACCAAGGCCTAAATTCAGCCCGGGAGTTTCAAAACGGATTCTGAGAATACTGCTTGAAAAATCAACTCTTTCGTTAAGAGGGGCTCCCGACCCTGTATATTCAAAATCTGCAATTTCCCAGCTCACTCCCAAAGAACTGTAAAATCCTACATTCCTATTTCGCTCCGGTTCTTCTTCACCAATGGAGAACATCTGGGCATGTAACTGTAATGGGATAAAAATCAAAAATAGAAAGGCAGAGAGAGTATATATTAAGTGGGTAGTTAGTAATTTCCTCATATAGGGAATGATTATTTTATGTAAAATGGTTAAATAGTAAATTAAATGGATGTACCTATGAAAACAATTGCCGCTCTAATATCTATAATTTTGTTGATGATAACTTTAAACGAACGATCTGAATCCGTCTATCAATATGAATTAAATACGATTGATGGAAAAAACGTTTCTCTGGAACAGTATAAAGGAGATGTTTTATTGATTGTAAATACAGCCTCAGAGTGTGGACATACCCCGCAATATAAAAATCTTCAGAGTATTTTTGAGAAATATGAGGATCAGGGATTTAAAGTGTTAGGATTTCCCGCCAACAACTTCGGTGGCCAGGAGCCGGGTTCGGATGAAGAAATTAAACAATTTTGTGAAGTTAATTTTGGAGTATCCTTTCCAATGTTTTCAAAAGT